>JALOQY010000294.1 GCA_025459285.1 Planctomycetota bacterium
GCCGGATGGAGCTTTCGCGCCTCGGGCCGAAGGACCTCGTGCGGCTTCTCGTGGACGCCTTCCGCTCGCGCCACCTCGCGGAGGAACTGGCCGGGCGGATCGGCGAGAAGTCCGACGGCAACCCGTTCTTCGTCTTCGAGATCATCCGGGGGTTGAAGGAAGGCCAGTTCATCGCGCAAGAGGACGACGGCACCTGGCACACGACGAAGGTGATCCGGGACCTCATGGTGCCGAGCTCGGTGCTCGACCTGGTGAAGGGCCGGATCGCCGGCCTCGACGCCGAGGACCGCGACCTCCTCGACGTGGCCTCCTGCTGCGGCTTCTCCTTCGACCCGACGCTGGTGGCGGAGGCGACCGGGATGGCGCGGGTGGCGGCGCTGAAGCGGCTCGGGCAGATCGAGCGCCGGCACCGGCTCGTCCGCTCCGCCGGCCGCAGCATGGTCTTCGACCACCACCAGGTGCAGGAGGCGCTCTACGGCAGCCTCCTCGATCCGCTGAAGGAGGAGTACCACGGCGCGATCGCGGGGTCCCTCGCCGCCCGCCATCCCGACCCGGCGGGCCAGGTCGCCGTGGACCTCTGCGACCACTGGCTGAAGGCCAACAAGGGCGAGCACGCCTTGCCGTTCCTCGACCGCGCCTTCGACCACTTGGAGAAGAACTGGCTGAACGCTCCCTTCGTCACGTTAGCGGAGCGCGCCCTGGCCGTGGCCGGCCTCCTCGCGGGCTCCGAGCGGGTGAAGGTGCTCCTGCGCCTGTATGGGCCTCTGCACCGCCTCGGCCGCCGCGACCGCCAGCGGGCCGCCTGCGAGGAGGCCCTCGCCCTCGCCCGGGAGATCGGGGACCGGCAGAGCGAGGCCTGGGCCATAAATGATCTGGGGAGATTCCTCTATCTCGTCAGCCGATACGCCGAGGCCCAGAAGCACTACGAACGCGCCATCGCCATCTGCCGGGAGATCGCGTACCGGCCAGGCGAGTCCCAGATTGCGGGGAACCTGGGGCTGGTGTTCTGCAGCCTCGGCCGGTACGCCGAGGCCCGGGAGTGCCTCGAACCACGACTCGTCTTCGCCCGAGAGATCGGCGATCGGCAGGGCGAGGCCCAGGTCATGGGGCACCTAGGGAGGGTCTTCTTTTGCCTCGGCCGGTACGCCGAGGCGAAGGAGCATTGCGAACGCGCCCTCGCCATTTCCCGGGGGATCGAGGACCGACTGGGCGAGGCAACAGGCACGTTTGACTTGGGGAACTTCTTCAGCATCCACGGCCGGTACCCCGAGGCCAAGGAGCACTTCGAATGCGCCCTCGCCATCTCCCGGGAGATCGGGGACCGACGGGGCGAGGCATGTGCCTTGGGAAACTTGGGGATGACCCTTAGTGACTTCGGCCGGTGCGCCGAGGCCCGGAACCACTATCAACTGTACTTCGCCCTCGCCCGGGAGATCGCGGACCGGTCGAGTGAGGCCATCGCCAAGGTGAACCTGGGAAGCGTCTCCCGCTTTCTCGGTCGGTGCGCCGAGGCCCGGGAGCACTCCGAACGATCCCTCGCGATCGCCCGGGAGATCGGGGACCGGCGAGTGGAGGGATACGCTCTCGCCAGCCTGGGTTATCTCGCCGACGCCGAGGGCGACCCCGACGGCGCCCGGCTCCGCCACGGCGAGGCCCTCGCCCTGCGCCGCGCGTTGGGCGCGAAGAATGAGGTCGCCGCTACCCTGGCGGCCCTCGGCGACCTCGAGCGCCGGGCCGGAGAGGCGGAGCGGGCCGCGGCGCTCCTCGACGAGGCTCTCGCGATAGGCCGGGAGACAGGATCCCCGGAGTTGCTCGTCCCCGCCGCCGCGAGCCGGTCCCTCCTCCCCGGCGGCGACATCGCGGCCGCCCTCGCCGCCTTTCGCGAGCACGGCGAACGGATCCCCCACATGGCGCGCATGGCGGCCCGCTTCCTCCTCTTCGAGGCCACCGGCGACCCGACCCACCTCGCCGAGGCGAAGCGGCTCCTCGACTTCGCGGTCGAGCACGCCCCCGAGGACTGCCGCGAGTCGATGCTCAGAAACGTCCGCCTCCACCGGGAGATCATGGCGGCGGCGAAGGAGGAAGGCCTGTGACGCCAGGCCCGCCGCATGGAGCCTCGGACGGGTTTTCCCCCCGGGACAGGGGTTGACCCGCCCGGGCGGAGCCTGGCCTGACCGGGTCCACCCCGATCCCCGCCGTCACGATCGATCGGCCCCGGTCTTCCACGTGTCGCGCGCCCACCCCGTGCGCGCACTGCGGGACCCGAGCCGAGGGACAGCCGATGGGCGCACGCGGCCGCGGCCCGGGTCTCCCTCCCTCTGCCGGGCGCCGGAGCCGAAGGCGGGGAGGAGCGACTGGCCGCACCCCGGATTGGCACCTGGACGCACCGGTCTCCGGCAATTGGACGCACCCTTCGCTTACACCTGGACGCAGGGAGAAGGCTCCGATCTGCGGGCGTCTCGTCGAGCCGCTCCTCGTCGAGGCGCCCGAGGACTCGCCGGTCCTCCTGATGTCATTCCCGGGCCCGGACCGGAAAGGGGCTCTGAAGTTCGGAGGTTCGAACCCTCGCGCGCCGAGCGGCGACTTGACGGTCCGGGAAGACGCGGCTCTCCGGCTCGCGTAGGCACGGGTAGATCTTCCGCCGGCGCTGGCGGCGGTCCGCCCGGCGGTCCGTCAGAGCCGGAGCGCGCGGTCCATGAGGACTTCCTCGAGATCGCGCCGTCCGTCCAGCACCGCGACGAGGACGACGTCCGCACCATGCACCCGGAAGCAGACACGGTACGGGCGGACGATCCGCTCGCGGTACTCGGTAACGCCGATCGCGCGCAACTCCGGGATGACGCGGCACCTTCCGGGCAGGGAGGAGAGGCTTTCGATGGCCGGCAGGAGGAGGCGATGGACCGCCTCGGCCGCCGGGAGCCCGTCCTCGAGGCCGACGTGGTCGAGGATGCTCTCGAAGTCCCGAAGGGCCGCCTCGGACCAGACGATACGGAACCTCTCACCCACCCTCGCCGATCTCCTCGAGCCTCCCGCGCAGACGCTCGATCGCGGCCTCGTGGGACAGCGAGCGACCTGCCCGGAAGTCGGCGTCTCCCTGCACCACCGCCTTGAGAAGGAGGAGAGTGGTGCGCTGCCTCTGCCAGGATGCAACGTCCTGCAGCACCGCACCCGGCCGGCCCTTCACGGTGATGACGATGGGGTTTCCCGTCTTCGCAACGCGCCGGACAAGCTCGGACGTGCGCTCCTTGAGGGCCGTGACCGGCTCGATGTCCCGCGCGGTGTCCATGTGCCGAATTTAGCACGTTTTTCGGTCCGTGTCAAAGGAGGGGTTCCGCGGAGCGGATCCGACCACGGCTTCCGGCCCCCCCACCAACTCCGGGCGGAGGCGGTCCCGCTTGGCTCGACCGCCGGCCGGCCGGCGCGGTATCATGGCGCGTCCCGGGGGCGAGTGGTGGAACTGGCAGACACCGGGGATTTAAAATCCCCTGGGCCGAAAGGCCCGTCCGGGTTCAACTCCCGGCTCGCCCACCACCACCCGGACCCGTCGCCCCGGCTCTTCGGAAGGGACTCCCGGCTCCCCTTGCTCGCGAACTTCCGCCATCTCCTCGGATACACCCGCCCCTACCGGCGCGCCTACGTCGCCGGGACGCTGGCGCTGCTCGTCGTGAACTTCCTCGACACCTTCACCCCGAAGATCACGCAGTGGGGCATCGACCACGTGGTCCAGTCGGTGGCCGGCCGGCCGGTCGAGAGCCCGCTCCTCCGGGTCCTGCCCGACGCGTGGTTCCCCGCGACCTCCCCCGGCTCGGGACTGTGGGTCTACGCGCTGGCCATGGCCCTCGTGGTCGCCACCACCGGCGCCTTCCGGTACGTGATGAGCATCTCCTACGCCCGGGCGGGCGTGAACCTGATCCACGACCTGCGCGGCCGGTTCTTCGGCCACGTCCAGCGCCTCGACGCCGCGTGGCACGACCACCAGAAGACCGGCGACCACATGAGCCTCGCGACGAACGACACCGAGGCGGCGCGGATGTTCTTCACGATCGGGCTCCTGCTGCTCTTCGACACCGCCTTCTACTTCATCATGGTCCCGGCGTACATGCTGACGATCAGCGTCCCCCTCACGCTGATGAGCGTCGTCACGCTGCCGCTGATCCCGCTCGTCGTCATGCGCCTGACCGGGACCGCGGAGCGCCGGTTCGAGGCGGTCCAGGAGCAGTTCGCCTCGCTCTCCGAACGAGCCCGGGAGAGCTACTCCGGCGCCCGGGTGATCAAGTCCTTCGCCCGGGAGGAAGCCGAGGTCCGCTCCTTCGCCAAGCTCTGCCGGGCCTACGTTTCGAAGAGTCTGCGGTTCCAGAAGCTGGCCGCCGTGCAGGGGCCGGTGCTCGCGCTGCTCCTCGGCCTCGCCGACCTCGTCGTGGTGGTCTACGGCGGCACGCTGGTGCTCCGGGGCGAGATCTCCGTCGGCCAGTTCGCGGCGTTCTTCCAGTACCTGATCCGGCTCTCCGGCCCCATGATCGGTCTCGGCTGGACGATCACGCTCTACCAGCGGGGTCGGGTCGGCCTCTCCCGGATCGAGGAGGTCCTCGACACGTTGCCGGCGATCGTCGAACCGGAGGAGCCGGCGGTTCTCGCCGACATCGCCGGTCGGATCGAGATCCGGGACCTGACATTCGCCTACCCCGGCGCCCCCACCCCCGCGCTCGCCGGCCTCTCCGTCACCGTCCGCGCCGGGGGCACCCTCGGCATCGTCGGCCCCGTGGGCAGCGGGAAGTCGACCCTCCTCGCGCTGATCCCCCGCCTGTACGACCCGCCTCCGGGAACGGTGTTCATCGACGGGGAGGACATCCGGAGGATCCCGCTCGGACTCCTCCGCTCCCGGGTCGGCGCGGTTCCCCAGGACACGTTCCTGTTCTCGGAGACGGTGCGGGAGAACATCGCCTCCGGCTGGCCGGGCGAGACCCCGCCCCCCGGCCGCGTGGAGGCCTGCGCGGAGATCGCCGGCATCGCCGGGGAGGCGGCGACCCTGCCCCGGGGCTTCGACACGCTCCTCGGCGAACGCGGGGTGAACCTCTCCGGCGGGCAGAAGCAGCGCGTGGCGATCGCCCGTGCCCTCGCTCGCGACCCGGCGATCCTCCTGCTCGACGATTGCCTGAGTTCCGTGGACACGGAGACGGAGGCGCGGATCCTCGGGAACCTCCGCGAGGCGAAGCGCGGCCGGACGACGCTGATCGTCAGCCACCGCGTGGCCACGGTGATGGACGCCGACGAGATCCTCGTGCTGCGCGACGGCCGCGTCGCCGAGCGCGGGCGCCATGCCGACCTCGTCCGTCTCGGCGGCACGTACGCGGAAATCTGGCGGAAGCAGTCTTCCGGGGAGGAGGCGCGATGAGCGACGCCTCCCTCCTCGAACGCGACGACGACGTGATCCGGGCGGCGGTGTGGGACCTGCCGCTCCTGACCCGGATGCTGCGCTACGCGAAGCCCTACTGGCGGCGCGTGCTGGCCGGCCTCGGCTTCGTGGCGATCTCCTCGGGGCTCTTCGTGCTCCCCCCGCTCCTGATCGGGGCACTCGTGGACGCCGTCTTCGGCGCCGGAGACGGCCTGCCCGCCCGGGCGATCTCCGACTTCCTCTCGGCGGTGGTGCCGGGCCTGCCCGACGGCGGCATCGCCGCTCTCGCCCCGGTAACGCGCCTCTGGTTCTTCGCCGGGCTCTTCTTCGTGGCGCGCGTCCTCACCTTCTTCGTGGACTGGGGGAACGGGTATCTCCTCGCGGTCCTCGGCCAGAAGGTGGTGTTCGACATCCGGACCCAGGTCTTCCGGCACATCCACGCGCTCGACCTCGCCTTCTTCCACCGGAGTCCGGTCGGCCGACTCGTGACGCGGACGACGAACGACGTGGGGGCGGTGGAGGAGTTGTTCTCCGTGGCGCTCGTCACGATCCTGAAGGACATCGGGATGCTCGCCGGGATCACGACGGTCCTGCTCGTGGTGAACTTCCGCCTCGGCCTCGTGGCGCTCTCCGTGGTCCCGCCGATCATCCTCGCCACGCTCATCTTCCGCGCCGTGTCGCGGGCGGCCTGGCGGCGATGGCGGGCGGCCATCTCCCGCCTGAACGCCTTTCTCGCCGAGTCGCTCTCCGGGGTCCGG
>JALOQY010000295.1 GCA_025459285.1 Planctomycetota bacterium
AGCCGACAAAAGGCACCCGTAGTCCGCGCCGCGACCTCCCAGCCCTCCGGGAGGAGTTTCTGGATGACCGCCCACTCGTCGCTGGTTGGCTCCATGCTGCCGAGTATACATCGACTCAGCGGCGAGCGCAATCGTTAGGTTAACGCGTATGAGGATCTGCCTCCCCCGCGTGATTGACAGCGCGGGCGCGCCCGTCACCTTGGACTGCGGGGGTGCGAAATCCGAGAATCAGCAGCCTGTCGGGGCCAAGGACGATCTCTGCGGTGTGGCCCTTTACCCCGACAGGCTGCTAGACTGAGTACATGAAGCATCCCGCCGCCCTGCTCGGCCTCCTCGCCGCGGCCCTCTTCATGTCGTCCGCGGAGGGGGCCACCTTCGCCGAACTCCGGGCCCGCTTCGAGAAGGAGAAGGGGCAGGACTTCCAGACCCGCTACAAGACGCTGAACGAGATCGCGGAGCTGAACAGTCTGGAAGCGCTCCGGTTCCTGGAGGAGGTGACGAAGAACGACGCGGACGCCTCCATCCGCAGCAACGCCCTCCACTGCCTCGCCCGCGTGAAGGTCCCCGAGGCCGCGCAGGTCCTGCTCCGCTTCTATCGGGAGAACCCCCAGCAGCAGGGCAACGTGCTCTCGGCGTGGACGAACTACCGGGAGGAGGCGCTCCCGCCCGACATCGTCGACGAGATCATCCGGAGTTCGGACGTCTCCAGTCGGTCGAACCTGATCCGGTACCTCGGAAAGCGCAAGGACCCGCGCTATCTGAAGGAGGCGCAGAGGTTCCTCGACGAGTTCCCGGCGAGCGCCACGTCGATCACCGGCACGCTGACCCAGTACCCGAGCCCGGAGGCCGGGCGGATGCTCGTGGCAAGCTACGACGACACCCGCTCCTACGACCGGGAGCAGATCCCGAAGTTCTTCGCCGGCGCCGGTCCGGAGATCCGCGCCGTCCTGCCCGAGGCGATCCGGATCGGGAGGGAGCCGCTCCTCACGCAGGCCGCGCAGATCGCGGCCCGGGCGAAGGTGGCCGAGGCCGAGGAGGCCCTGGTCAGCGCCACGAAGGCGGCGAAGGACGACCGGAAGAAGGCCCTGCTGCTCGAGGCCTGCGGCGCGGTCGGTCTCGCCACCGAAGCGGGGCGGTCGCTCGCCCTGGAGATGCTCCGGAGCCCGAAGCCGGAGGTGGCGGTGGCCGCCATCCGGGCCGTCCGGTCGGGGGCGGTGGCCGAGGCGATCCCCGTCCTCATCGGGATGATGCGGGGCGAGGAGGGCGTCATCCGGGCCGAGGTCCGGGTCACGCTGGAGCGGATCACCGGCCAGCAGTTCGGCGACCGGGTGGACATCTGGGAGGCATGGTGGCGCGACTACGGCGACACCTTCGATCCGAAAGACGTCAAGCCGCCGGCCGAGGACCAGCTCGACCAGACCCTCGTCGATCTCGCCATCGAGAAGGGGGCCGCCGCCCTGCGGGCCGCACAGACGCGAGATGCGAAGGCCCGGGCCGCGCCCTGGGTCTACGCGGGCCACCCCGTGGGGACGACCGCCCTGGTCCTCCTCGCGCTCCACGCGGCGGGGACGGAGCCGAAGGACCGGCCGTTCGCGGAGGGCCTCCGGTGGCTGGTCGAGGAGCCCGTTCCGGCCTCGACCTACGACGCGGGCCTCGTGGCGATGGCGCTGGAGACGATCGCCGGGAAGAAGTTCCGCCAGAAGATCGCGGAGGCGGCCCGCCTCCTCATCTCCTGGCAGAACACGGACGGCTACTGGGGTTATCCCACGGGGAACGGCGACCACAGCAACAGCCAGTACGCCGTGCTGGGCCTGCGCTCGGCGGCCCGCGCGGGCATCCCCGTGCCCGGGAAGGCGTGGAAGGCGATCCGCGACCACTTCTTCGCCACGCAGAACGAGGATGGTGGCTGGAACTACGTACCGCAGAGCCGCAAGGATACCTCCAGTTCCAGCATGACCTCGGCGGGCGTGACCTGCCTCCTCATCTGTCTGGAAAACATGGAGCTGGACGAGGCCGGGCGGACGGAGATCCTCGCATCCATCGATCGGGGTTTCGACGCCCTCGGCAAGCTCATGAAGCTGGACAAGGACAGCCTGTACGCGCTGTACGGGATCGAGCGGGCCGGGGTCCTGGGGAGCCGCTCGCTCATGGGCGGCAACCCCTGGTACGTCCCCGGCGCGAAGCGCCTCGTGGAGGAGCAGGGCCGGGACGGCTTCTGGCGCGGCCAGTATCACGAAGCCGTGGACAGCGCTTTCGCGATCCTCTTCCTGAAGAAGGCCACCGCCCCCCTCTCCACCCGTTGAGCACAGCGCGGGCACGCCCGCAACCCTGTCGCGACGGGCGCGCTTGCGCTGTCGGTCATGCGGGGGAGGCAGATCCTCCCCCGCGGGGGCCGATCGAGTGCTCCCCGGAGCCCGCTCCCGCGGCGGAGCCGCGGAGGTCAGCCAAGAACCGACTCCGTGAGGTCGACTCCTCGTCTCTCCTGGCGCCACTCGCGGCTGACCCCGGCGCGGCTCGCGGGGGATTACTTCTCACGCTCTGACCCCAGGTGGTTCACGAGGGCGGCGGCGGAGGGGCCGGCGGCGCGGAGGACCAACGTTCCGCGGCGCTCGGCCGGAACATCCCGGAGCGACCGCCGGAGGAAGCGTTCCGCGGCGGCCTCGTCGGCGAACGCGAGGACGGCGACGTTCGTCCCCTCGACGAGGGCCTGCGCCCCTCCGCGGTAGTCCGCGAAGAGCGCCTCGGCGGCGGGGAGGCCGTCCAGGTCCCCGTAGCGCACCCGCAGCTCCAGTTCGGAGAGCGGCTGCGGCGCGGACTCGGGAAAGGCGGCCCGGAGCATCTCCCCGGGCCGAGCGTCCGCCGCCTCCGCGGGCCAGCGCTCCGGATGGAAGAGGTGATGGGTGAGGAGCGGCGGCTCCCGCAGCGCCCGGTCGGCCAGTTCGCGCCCGCCCCGTCTGACGAGAGCGGCGATGAACTCCGCCCCGGCACGGTAGGAGAGATTGAGGAACAGCTCCCGCTCGCCCTCCGGGCTCGTCCCGCCGGGCAGGATCCCGCGGATCTTCTCCGGCACGGAGAGCCGCTCCGCCGCCGCCCGTCCGAAGTGGAGCGCCCGGCCCTCGATCACCAGCGAGACGGCCCGCAGCGCCTCCCGGTCCGCGGCCCCTGAATACCGTGCCGCGAGGTCGAACCGGCGATCATCGAGCGCATGGACGGCCTCGTGGGACAGCACCGACAGGAGGAGCATCTCCCGCTCCTCCGGCGCCACCCCGAGGCTCGCCGCCTGCGTCTCGAAGGACGTCCGGACGATGAGCACGGCCTTCCTCGACGGGCTGTACCGGGCGATGCAGGAGCGCGCCGAGCCCATGGCGGACGCCGCAAGGAGCGCGCGGATCTGCCCCGTGCGCGCCGTCGGGTAGAGCCTCCGGACCTGCGGCCCCAGGTCCTCGGTGAATGCCTCGACGGCCTCCTCCTCGGATACGATCCGGACCTCCGGAGGGGTGTCGAACTTCGCCCCGCAGGCCTCCTCCACGGCCGGAACGGCCCGCCCGAGGAGATCCGACGGTCCGGTGGCTAAGAGCAGGGCGAGGAGGGCGTTCACCACCGGCCGGGGTAGCCTCCCACCCCCCACTCACCGCGCAGACGCCCCCTCACGTATGTGCCGAGCGTCTCGTTCGGCGAAAGGAGGTCCGGCCCGGACCGGACGCCGTCCACCTCCGCCGGGAACTCCGATGGCGCGGGTTTCAGGAGCGTCTCCGCGAGCAGCACGTCCCCGATGAAGAGCCGCACCCGGAGGTTCGCCACGCGCGCGCCCCGGAGGAAGCCTCCCGTCAGACTGGCCGCCGCCCGGTGGCGACGGAACGGCGCGACGTCGTCGAAGGTCCCGAAGCCGAGGAGCGCCCGGCCGTCGTCCGTGAGGTAACCGAGTTCCACGGCAAGTCCGCTGAAGGCCGGCAGATCCGTCGACCACTCCGCGCGCAGGTAATGGTACGAGACCCCCGTGAGAACGAGCGGTTCGTAGCGGACGGGTGCGAGCTTCACGAAGCTCCGAAGGACCTCGATCACGCGGCCGGCCGCCGCCTGCGACGCCTCGTCCGTCGAGGCCCGGCGGCGGAGTTCGCGGAGCGCACCCGCAAGGTCCCCTCGCCGGGCCCGCTCCGCGACCTCTCCGGCCGGGAGTTCCTTCGCGAGCGCCTCGACCGCATCGAGGAACCGGAGACAGGCCTTCGCGCGGTCCGCGAGGCCGCAGCGTGCCTTCAGCGCCGCGAGCGGCTTCAAGGCCGCGCGAGCCGCCGGACCATCCCCGTCGGCGATGAGCTTCTCCGCCGCCGCGAGGGCCGCCTTGTGCTTCGCGTAGTCGGCCTCCGAGAGCCCCGGCCCCCAGGCCTTCCGGATGTCCTTCAGGATGTCCACCATCTGCTTCGCGGCGAGTGCCTCGTGGCAGTGGCGGTTTTCGGTGTCCACCTCCGTGCCGTCGGGCCGGAGGAAGAAGTAGGCCGGGTGGAAGAAGTCCTCCGGGAGGTACTCCCGGGTCAGCAGCGCGTAGCTCGGCTTGCAGTCCTCCCGCGTCTGGTGGAGCAGCACGAACACCGATTGATGGCTCTCCTTCGCCATCGATTCCTGGTGGAAGGCCCCGCCCTCCACTGCGGTAGCGACCCCTCAGTCGTCGCGGGTCAGGTAGATGAAGAGGGGTACTCCGCGACCCTCGGCTTCCTCGAAGGCGGCGCGGACATCGTGCTTCCACCCGATCCCGTCCGGGGCAGGACCGGCGAGCGCACTCCCGGTGAGGGCGAGCAGCGCCACGGCGACGGTCGTCGTTCGGATCACGCGATTCCTCCCGCTGCGGTCCCGCCCATTATAACGACGACGTGCGAGGTTTCCCCACGCGGCATCGCCTTTGCTTCCCGACCCTTCGCCGGGTGCCGGCAGTCCCCGGGTCGGAGCCATGACAGCGACAAGCCACTGCGAAGAAACGGTTTACCGAGGAGCCGATCGCGGCGCGACGTCGAGTTTTCTCGACACGGGGTCGACGCCGTTCGGCGGAAAGGCGGGATGACGATGGGATCCGCGGGCCATTCCGATTTCGAGAGCTACCTGTCTCCCGCCTTGCGGGAGGCCTTCCGGCAGGTTCACGACATGCTCGTCCGGTCAGAGACGCTCCGCGGCCGCCTCGACGCGCTGGAGGACCCCCTGCGGACCTGGGAGTTCACCGTCCGCGGCCAACCGCCCCGGGGCCGCCGTCTGAGAACGGCGACGGAGGAACTGGAGAACCGCCTCGAGGCCGCCTCCGCCGGCTGGCGCGAGGTCCTGGTCGTGGACCGCGAGGCGCTGCTCCTGCTCCGGGCCGCGATGGGAAAGCTGCGCAGCCGCGCTTCCGGGGACGAGTGCCACCTGCCGCTCGCGTGCTTCGCGGCCCTCGAGCGGAGCATCTCGTGCCACCACGGCTCCGTGGAGGCGATCGAGGAGTTGCTCTCGCTGTCCGGCCGCATCGCCGCCCTTCTTCCCGAGGCCGAACCGGAGGAGATGTGCGCCCTCCTCGACCGGCGTCGCCGGCACATCGAGGCGACGGTGGAACTGCGCCGCGACGCGGGCCGCGCGGAGGAGGAAGCCCGTGCCGCCGTGGCGACGGAGCCCCCTTCGGCGGAGCCCGAGACCGCGGATCCGGCGCCCGCCGGAGACGGCTTCCGTACCTGGCTCGACGCGGTGATCGAGGAGTCGAGCCCCCCCTCCGCCGCCCTCAGGCCGCCCGCCCGCGCGGGGTTTCAGGGGGAACTCCGACGGGCTCTCGCCGCCGCGGAGAGCGAGCTTTCGGCGGGCGAGGCGCGACAGCAGGAATCGGATCGCCTCCGGGCCATGGCGGAGGAGCGGGCCGCGAAGACCGAGCGGGAGCGTGACGAGGCCCTCGCCGTCGTGGCGTCGCTCCACCGGCGCCTCGCGAGCGCCGGCCTCACGAACGTCGAGTCCGGGGAGGACCGCACGCTCATCGAGGAGGTGGCGGGGCTGCGCCGCGCCGTCTCCGACCAGCAACGGGAGCTGCGCCGCATGAGGGACATGCTTCTCGGCATCGGCGAGGAGATCGAGCGCTCGCGGACGGCGCGCGCCGTGCCCCCTCTCCGCCTCGGCGCCGAGCTGACCGGCGTGTAGCGGAC
>JALOQY010000296.1 GCA_025459285.1 Planctomycetota bacterium
CTCATCACGGAGATCACCGGAGCGGAATCGGCCACCATCGTCAACAACAACTGCGCCGCCACGATGATCGTCCTCAACACCCTCGCGGAGGGGAAGGAGGTCGTCATCTCCCGGGGACAGCTCGTGGAGATCGGCGGCTCCTTCCGGATCCCGGACGTGCTGCGGAGGAGCGGCGCGAAGCTCGTCGAGGTTGGCTGTACGAACCGGACTCACCTCCGGGACTACGAGGAAGCCATCACCGAGCGCACCGGCCTCCTCATGAAGGTCCACACGTCGAACTACCGGATGCAGGGCTTCGTGAAGGAGGTTCCGATCGGGGAGCTCGTGGAACTCGGCGCGAAGCGCGGCGTCCCGGTGGTGGACGACCTCGGGGCCGGCGCGTTCCTCGATCTCCGGTCCTTCGGCTTCCCCGAGGAGCCGCTCGTCATGGACTCGATCCGGGCCGGCGCGGACCTCGTGACGATGAGCGCGGACAAGCTCATCGGGGGGCCCCAGGGCGGGATCGTCCTCGGGAAGAAGAAGTTCGTGGATATGGTGCGCAAGAACCCGCTGGCCCGCGTGGTCCGGGTCGGCAAGCTCACCCTGATCGCGCTGGAGGCGACCCTCCGGTACTTCCTCGACCGGGAGCGGGCGCTCCGGGAGCACCCGACGACCCGGATGCTGACACTCCCCCTGCCCGAGCTGGAGCGCCGGGCCCGGGAGATCGCGGCGGGGATCGGCGCGGTGGTCGGGCTCACGGTGGAGGTGTTCGAGTCCACGAGCGAGGTCGGCAGCGGTTCCTATCCCGCGCACCAGATCCCGACCTTCGTGGCGGCGGTGGCCCACGCGACGGTGCCGGTGGAGGAACTCGCGAAGCGCCTGCGGATGCGGCCTTACGGCGTCTTCGCGCGGATCCACGAGGGGCGGCTCGTCTTCGACCCCCGCACCCTCCAGGAGGGCGAGGTCGCCGAACTCGCGAAGGCCGTCCGTGAAGCGGCGGGATCGGAGTGATGCCGTGGAAGCGAAACGTTACGTCCTGATCGGCACCGCCGGCCACATCGATCACGGCAAGACCTCGCTCGTGAAGATGCTCACGGGCTGCGAGACGGATACGCTGAAGGAGGAGCGGGAGCGGGGGCTCACCATCGACATCGGCTTCGCCCCCTGCGAGCTGCGCGGCGACCTGATGGCCTGCATGGTGGACGTTCCCGGCCACGAGAAGTTCGTGCGGAACATGGTGGCCGGGGCCACCGGCATCGACGCCGTGCTCCTCGTCGTGGCGGCGAACGACTCCGTGATGCCGCAGACCGTGGAGCACCTGCGGATCGTCGAGATCCTGGGGATCGAGCGGGGACTGGTCGCCGTGACGAAGATCGACATGGTGGACGAGGAGCTGCGGGAACTCGCCATCCTCGAGGTGCATGACCTCCTGAAGGGGACGTTCCTCGAGAACGCCCCGGTCTGTCCCGTCTCCTCCGTGACCGGCGAGGGGTTCGAGGCGTTGTGGCTCGCACTCACCGACGTCGTCGAATCCTGCCGTGACCGGCCGGTGGACGGGATCTTCCGGATGCCCGTCGAGTCGGCCTTCACCGTGCAGGGGTTCGGCACCGTCATCACCGGGATGCCGCCCTCGGGGCGCGTCCGGGTGGGGGAGAAGCTCGAACTGCTCCCGCAGGGGAAGACCGGCCGGCTCCGGGGACTCGAGGTCTACGGGAAGCCGGCGGAGGAGGGTTTCGCCGGGCAGTGCCTCGCGCTGAACGTGGCCGACCTCGACACCGGCACGATCGAGCGGGGGAACGTCCTCGCGACGCCCGGGTACCTCGCGCCGTTCGACATGGCCGAGGCCCGACTGAAGCTCCTCCCCAGCACGCCGCGGCCGCTCCTCCACCAGGCCGCGGTCCGTTTCCACAGCGGGACGGAGGAAGTCCAGGGCCGGGTCTTCTTCCTCGACCGCGAGCGGCTCGACGCCGGCGAGGAGGCCTTCGTGCAGTTCCGCCTCGACCGGCCGGTGGTGGTGACGCCCGGCGACCGCTACGTGATCCGGCAGGCCGGGCCGGTGGTGACGATCGGCGGGGGGCGGATCCTGCGGCCGAGCGCCCAGAAGGCGAAGCGGTTCCGGGAGGGGCTCGTCGCCGACCTCGGGAAGCTGGAAGGCGCTCTCGCCGATCCGGCCGACTTCGTGGAGTGGCTCCTCGGGAAAGCCGGCGCCGAGCCGCAACGGATGGAGGACCTGAAGGGACGGGCCCTCCTGCCCGAGGCGCGCCTGCGCGAGGTCCTGGAACACCTCGTTGCCGAAGGACGGGCCGTCCGGCTCCCGGAGGCCTCGACCTATGTGGCGGCCGGTGCGCTCCGGGACGCGGAGGAGAGGATCCGCAAGGCGCTCGCCGAGTACCACGCCGCCAACCCGCTCCGGCTGGGGCTCGATGCGCACGCGCTCCGCAAGGCCGCGGACCTCGAGCCCGCGCTGGCCGAGGCCGCGATCGCCTCCCTCGCGATGCGCAAGGCCGTCGCGCGCGAGGGTGGGCGGGTGGCGCTCGCCGGCCACCGCGTGACCCTCTCCCCCGCGGACGAGGCGCTCGCGGCGAAGCTGGAGACGACCCTGCTCGCCGCCGGGGTCTCCCCGCCCGAGATCCCGGCGCTCGCCGCGGAGACGAGTGTCTCCCCGCAGAAAGTGACGACCCTGCTCTTCTCGCTCTGTGACCGGGGGGTCGCGGTCCGGGTGTCCGAGGAGATCTTTGCCCACCGGGAGGGCGAGTCGAAGGCGAGGAAGCTGCTCGTGGACCACCTGCGGGCGAACGGGAAGCTGGGAGTCGTGGACTACCGCGACCTGCTCGGAGCCTCCCGGAAGTACGTCTACGCCTGGCTCGATCACTTCGACGCGCTCGGGGTGACGTACCGGGTGGAGAACCTGCGCTACCTGCGGGAATCCGCCGCGGGACAGGATTCCTGAGGCATCGGGAGTCCGCGTATACTCGCCCTCTGGACCGCGAAGGAGTCTCGATGGACGTACGCGAGAAGATACGGCTGACGCAGGTCGTCTCGGCGGCGGGCTGAGCATCGAAGATGCCGCAGGACATCCTGTGCCGGGTCCTGCGGGACGTCCCCCTGGTGAGGGACGACAACCTGATCGTCAGCGCGGAGACTTTCGACGACGCCGGAGTCTATCGGCTCACGGACGAACTCTGCCTCGTCCAGACGGTGGACGTGTTCACCCCCGTGGTCGACGACCCGTGGTGGTTCGGGGCGGTGGCGGCGGCCAACTCGCTCTCCGACGTCTACGCCATGGGCGGCCGGCCGCTCACGGTGCTCTCGATCCTCGGCTTCCCGCCCCAGCTCGATCCGATGATCATGGGGGAGATCCTCAAGGGCTCGGCGGAGAAGGTGAGAGAGTCTGGCGCCGTCATCGCCGGCGGCCACACCCTCGTGGACCAGGAACTGAAGTTCGGCCTCTCCGTCACCGGCCTCGTCCATCCCGATCGTGTGGTGCGGAACTCCACGGCGCGGCCCGGGGACCGGCTCGTCCTCACGAAGCCGATCGGCTCGGGACTCGTGACCACCGGCGTCAAGCGGGGCGAGGTGAAGGACGACGCGTTGCTCGACCGGCTCACTCGGATGATGGCGACCCTGAACCGGGAGGCCGCCGAGGCCATGGTCTCGGTGGGTGTCTCCGCGGCCACCGACATCACCGGCTTCGGTCTCCTCGGCCACGCGCTCTCCATGGCCCAGACCTCGGGGGTCACGATCCGTTTCCTCTGGGACGCGATCCCCCGGATCCCGCGGGACGTGGAGCGGCTGGCCTCGACCTGTGTCTCCGGGGGGACGAGCGGCAACCGGAGGCACGCGCTGCCGTTCGTGCGGTTCGGACCCGGGATCGACCACGCGAAGCAGATCGTCCTGTTCGACGCCCAGACCTCCGGCGGCCTCCTCATCAGCGTGCCGGCGGAGAAGCTCGACCGCCTGCTCGCGGAACTCGAGCGCCGCGGCGTCGAGACCCGCGCCGTGATCGGCGAGGTCCTCCCCGCCGCCGAGACCCCCCTCGAAGTCCTCTGAAAATCCGGGAAGAATGACCCAGGGTCAATCTTCCCGGGTTATGGGAGGAGGGGGACCCAGTACTCGATGATGCCCTTGTTCTTCGCGGGGTCGAAACGCTCGTCGTAGCGTTCGAAATCGGGGGCCGGCGCCGGGCGGCGCTTCGACTTCGGCAGCCAGGTACCCCAGACCCAGCGGATCGCATCGACGAGGCCGGTGAGCCCGGTGCGGTGGGTGAAGACGGCGTAGGAGCACGCCGGGATCGTCTTCCCCACCATGTCCGACGGGATCTTCCGCAGGCTCTTCACCTCCGCCGCCGCCAGGTAGAAGAAGTCGCCCTCCGTGCCCGGCGCGGGAGAGTTGTCGCCGAAGCAGACCCCGTAGCAGGCGAAGTCCTCGACCTTGTTCGGGACGTCCCCGATCCGCGGGCCGAACCGGTCCCAGAGCGCCGGGATCTCCTTCGGTCCGGAACCGGACTCGAACCAGCCGCACATGCCCACCACATGGAAAGCGGGCCGTTCCACGAACTTCGGTCGCATCGGCATTCCTTCCTCTCTCTGCCGGAGATCACCGGCGGTCAGGCGCTCCCGGAGGTCGGCCCCAGGCCCGAGGCCGTGCTTCCGGAATGCCGCGGGGGTGGTGGCGAACCGGCGCCGGAACGCGCGCGTGAAGGCCTCCTGGCAGGAGAACCCCGCGTCGAGCGCGATCGAGACGATGGGCCGCATCGTGCCGCAAAGGGCCCGTGCGGCAGACGTGAGCCGGCGGGCGCGGGCGTAGGCGATCGGCGGTTCCCCGGCAAGTTCGGCGAACATGCGGTGGAAGTGGAACGGGGACAGGCCTGCGGCCCGGGCCACGTCCGCCACCGAGACCTCCTCGCCGAGATGCTCCTCGATCCACGCCACGCCATCGAGGACCCTGGAACGGTTCGACACCATGGGGGTGGATCATAGCGCCAAACGACCGGGCTGTCCTGACCGGGCTTGCGGCGCCGAAGGGAAGGGCGGAGCGACCCTCGCGGAGCCACCCCGCCCGGTGCGGCATTCCGATTCCAGATGCGCTACTTCGCCGGAGCCTCGTCCTTCGCCTGCGGGATCAACTCCCGCGCCTTCTCGGCGAGATCGGTGCCGGCGTAGTCGGCCAGTACGGCGCGGAGGATCTTCAGCGCCTTCGCCTTGTCGCCGGTCTCGATGAGGCTGACGGCCTCCTCGATGCTCTTCTCGCCGGCGGCGAGGATCTGGCCCTTCAGCACCTCGGCCTCCCCCTTCAGGCTTTCCATGCCCTTCGGGTCGAAGTCGCCGAGTGCCTTGAGGGCCTTCCGTCTCTCCCCGGCCTCGAAGGCGGTCTTCGCCTCGTCGAGGGACTTGCGGATCTTCTGGTACTCCTTCCAGACCACCGGCTTGCCCATGGCCTTCTGGGCGATCTCCAGGGCGTTCTCGATCTGGGACATCGAGGCACTGTGGAACCGCGAGATCTCGGTCATGTCCTTCGGGTTGTAGAAGATGTGCGTGGGGGTACCCTTCACGTCCTTCAGCAGGTCGCGCCGGCTCAGTTCCTCGCGCATCTTCTCGTGCTCGGAGCAGTCGGAGAGGTCGTAGATCGAGCAGAGATGGACCTTCTTCCCCGCGACCGCGTAGTCACCGTTGGCGTGCTCGGTGTTTCCATGGCCCACCACCGCGCAGAATTCGTGGCTCACCCGTACGGCGTCCTTGTGGAAGAACACAGCTCCCACCATCGAGGTGCAGCCCCCTCACCTGTCCTTGTGGAGGGCCACGAGCAGCGGGACGTTCCGGTCGCGGGCCTCGTGGATCGCGGCGTCGAGGTCCGCGAACCACCGGAAGCCCGGCTCCCGCTTCTCCGGCGGGCCCTGCAGCGCGGAGGCGCTGAGGGACAGCACGAAGAGGAAGAGCGCCGGGTTCAGCACGACTTTCCTCATCATGTCGCACGTCCTTTCTAATTGCGAGCAGATCGCATTATCCTGTTTCGGCTCCCGGGGCCAAGTTTCGGTTCCGGGGTGGTCCGCGTCGCCGCGGACGGCTCGGGTTATCATAGGGCTCCGCGGAGGTTGCCCTCATGTTCCGATCGATGCCCGTCGTGCTCCTCGTCGCCGTTTCGCTGGCCTCCCTCGTG
>JALOQY010000026.1 GCA_025459285.1 Planctomycetota bacterium
GGGTTCGCCTACATTCTCGATTCCGTGATCGAGGACATCCGGGGCGGGGCCGACCTCTCCGCGTCCATGGAGAAGTTCCCCAAGTGCTTCAGCAACATCTTCGTCAGCATGATCAAGGCCGGCGAGGTCTCCGGCCAGCTTGACGAGATCCTCGTGCGCCTGGCCGAGTACATGGAGTCGAGCGCGAAGCTGAAGCGCGAAATCCGCTCGGCGATGACCTATCCCGTGGTGTCCCTGGTCCTCGTCCTCGGCATCACGGCGTTCCTGATGATCGGCATCGTCCCGAAGTTCCGGGAAGTCTTCAGCGCCCTCGACATCGAGCTCCCCGGGCTCACGAAACTGGTCCTGAACATCTCCTTCGGGATCAAGCAGAACGCCCTGGCCGTGTTCGCGGCCATGGTCGGCCTCGTCGTGCTCCTCGCGATGCTCAAGCGCACCCCCAGGGGCCACTACGCCTGGGACTGGATGGTCCTCCACCTGCCGGTCTTCGGGCAGCTCTTCCGGAAGGTCGCGCTCTCGCGCTTCTCGCGTACGTTCTCCACCCTCATCAAGTCCGGAGTTCCGATCCTCGGGGCCCTGGAGATCGTTTCGAAGACCTCCGGCAACCTCGTCATCTCCAATGCCATCGACGCCTCCCGCGACAATGTCCGGCAGGGCGACACCCTCTCCGAGCCGCTGTCCATGAACCCGATCTTCCCGCCCATGGTCACGAAGATGGTGGGTATCGGCGAGAAGTCGGGCTCCCTGGAGGTCCTCCTGGAGAAGATCTCGGTCTTCTATGACGAGCAGGTTTCCGCGGCCGTCAAGTCGCTCACCAGCATGATCGAGCCGCTCATGATCGGAGTCATGGGCTTCCTCGTCGGCGGCATCGTCCTCGCGGTCTTCCTGCCCATCTTCGAACTGCAGAAGCAGCTCGCGGCCCGCTAGGACCCTTCCGAAGGAGAGTGCGCGTGACCAGGAACACACGTCACCGGATGCTGCTCTACCCGGCCGCGGTTCTCATTCTCGCGGCCCTCGGATACGCGGGCTTCCTCTACCGGGCCGAGCCGGAGGTCCCGCAGCTCGTGAACTCCGCGGAAGTCCTGGCCCAGGCCGGGGTCTTCGAGCGGGCGATCGAGGATGCCGAGCGGGCCCTCCGGCAGGACCCCGACCATCCCTACGCGCACGTCATCCTCGGCTACGCGTACGGCCAGACGGGGAGCCACGGGAAGTCCGTCCACCACTATCGACGGGCGGTGGAACTGACGCCGGCGGCGGAGCCCACGCTCAGTGCCTTGCGGCTCTATCTGGCGGAGGCGCTTCTTGCCGGGGGGAACCCCGCAGACTGCGTCCGCGAGGCGGAGGCGGTCCTCGCGGAGTGGCCACGGGAGTACCAGGCGAACTACGTCCTCGGCCGGGCCTTCCTCGCGATGGGGAGGCCCGCGGATGCGCGGGCGGCTTTCGAGGCGGCTCGCGCCGCCGCGCCGGGCGACCCCGAACCACTCCTCCTGCTGGCGGGCCTCGCCGAGTCGGCCGGGGATCTGCGGGAGGCGGAGAGGGTTCTCGGCGAGGCGGTGGACGTGTCCGCGGGCTCGGCGGAGGCCCTCCTTCGCCGGGCGATGGTTCGGGAAGCCCGGGCCGACCACGAGGGCGCGGTCCTCGACACGCTGGCGGCGGCGAAGAAGAGTCGCGCCTACACCTCCCGGTCCCTGGCGCGAAACGACTCGCTGTCGAAGCTCCGTGAAGACCCCCGGGTCGTGGCCGCCCTGGCCGCCCCGAAGGCTCCTGAAAAAAAGTCCGGAAACGGCTAAAGGTCACTCCCCCCGCGGTTCGATGAGGGATTGACGCGGATCCATCGGATCCAGGTTGCGGAAGAAACTGGAAGGAAACGCATGAGGCGCCGGACCTCGCCAACCGGCACATGGGGAGAAGGCGGCCGGGGCCGGCCGGAACGGTCCGCAGAGAGAGAGACACGGTTTCACCTTTTCAAGGAGAGAGATGAGATGAGGAAAGAAGCTGGCTTTACCCTGATCGAGCTGATGATCGTGGTCGCCATCATCGCGATCATCGCCGCGATCGCCATCCCCAACCTGCTGAGCGCGCGGCTCAACGCCAACGAGACGGCGGCGATCGCCACTCTGCGCAACATCTCCTCGGCCCAGGCGCAGTTCCAGGCCACGGCCAAGGCGGACACTGATGCCGACGGAACGGGCGCTTTCGGCTGCTTCCAGGAGCTTTCGGGCGCCATCGACGTGCGTGCCGATGGCGTGGTGGGCACACTGAATCCTCCGGTGCTCTCCGGTGCGTTCCGGACCCCGTCCACTGACCCTGCTTCGGACGGCTGGGTCAGCCGCTCTGGTTACTTCTTCGCCATCTACCTTCCTGGCGCTGGCGGGCTCGGAGTTCTCGCCGACAGTGATCCTCTGGACTTCACTACCGTCGATGAGGACCTGGCCGAGACCACCTGGTGCTGCTATGCCTGGCCGGTCAACTATGGCAACTCCGGCAACCGGACGTTCATGGTCAACCAGACGGGCGACGTCGTGACGACCGAGAACAATGCGGCGCCGTACGACGGCACGACCAGTGCGCCGGCCTGCGACGCAGGGTTCCAGGTGGGCAGCGACGCTGGCACCATCACCGGCCTCACGGCGGTGGGTGTCGCGGGGTTGGACGGGAACACCTGGCGGCAGGTCAACTAGCGCGGGTCCGCGAGGCCCCTCGCACACCGCACCTGGCAAACAAGGGGGCGGGACTTCGGTCCCGCCCCTTCCGATTCGTACGCTGTTCCCCGAGGCCCGTTTTCCCGATATGAACACGGGAGGATCTCGCGACCGGCCACGCGGACCCTGTCGATCATCATCCCGGCGAAGGACGAGGCCGCCACTTTGGGCGGCGTGCTCGACCGGATCCACGCCGTTCTGGAGCCCCTGCGGGCGGGTCTCGCCCACGAGGTCCTCGTCGTGGACGACGGAAGCGGGGACGACACCGCGAAGGTGGCCGAAGCCCGTGGCGCCCGGGTGGTCCGCCACCCGGTGAACCTCGGGAACGGGGCCGCCGTGAAGGCGGGCATGCGCGTCGCGAAGGGGGAGTGGTGGGTCCTCCTCGATGCCGACGGCCAGCATGACCCGGCCGACATCCCGCGGCTCCTCGAGGGGCTCGAGCGATACGACCTCGTGGTGGGGGCGCGGACGCTCGCCACCGGCACCGGCGTGCACCGCGGCCTCGCGAACCGCGTCTACAACGCCTTCGCCTCCTGCGTCGCGGGCCGACGGATCCCCGACCTCACCTCCGGCTTCCGGGCGATGCGCGCCGCCGTGGCGCGGCGTTTCATCTACCTCCTGCCGAACACCTTTTCCTACCCCACGGCCCTGACGCTCGCGTTCCTCCGCACCGGCCACGCCGTGCTTTTCACCCCGATCGCCGCGGCGAGGCGGGTGGGAAAGTCGAAGATCCGGCTTCTCCGCGACGGCACGCGATTCCTCCTCATCATCGTCCGGATCACCACGTTCTTCTCGCCCTTCAAGGCGTTCTTCCCGGTGGCGCTCTTCTCGGTGCTCCTCGGCCTCGGGAACTACGCCTACGCCTTTTTCACGCGCCATCAAGTCACGACCGGTTCGGCGCTGCTCCTGATGCAGGCTGCTATCCTCTTCGCTCTCGCCCTGATCTCGGAGCGGATCGCCCAGCTCCGCTTCGACCGGAGCGAGGACGATCGGTGAGCGGGGGATGAGGGTCGTCTACTTCGGCACCTACAGCACGGGCGAGGGGTACCCCCGGAACCGCGTGCTGATCGAGGGCCTCCGGCGAAACGGCGTCCGCGTCGAGGAGGTGAACGCCGACTTCTTCCGGGACGCCGCCGACAAGATCGCGGGGCCGACGGGTGTCCGGGGACGGATCCGCACCGCGCGGGCGTGGCTTCGCCTCGTTCGCCTTCGCGCGCGGTGCGGCCCCTGTGACGCCGTGGTGGTGGGCTACACGGGGCAGGCCGACCTCTTCCTCGCCCGCCTTCTCTTCGCGGGCTCCGGACACCCGGTGGTCCTCGACGCGTTCCTCTCGCTTCACGACACGCTGGTCCGCGACCGGGGGCTGGTCCGCGAGGGGACCGCGGTCGCGAGACTGCTCTCGTTCCTCGACCGGGCTTCCTGCCGGGCGGCCGATCTCGTGCTGATCGACACCCGTGCGCACGCCGAGTGGTTCGCCCGGACCACCGGTCTGCCCCGGGAGCGGTTCCTGCTCGACCGGCTCCACGGGGGGGAGGCCGATGCGAACCACTCTCAGCCGTCCCGGGGGGATCCCGTAGCTGTCGCGCACCGCCTCGAGGACGTGGCGGCTGCTCGCGATCAGGAGCGGCAGGCCCCGGTAGGCGCGCCGTTCGAGGGCATGGGAATCGTGGATGCTGCCGAGGGCGGGGAGCGGAAGGTCCCCGGCGAGGGCGGCCTCCCGCGCGTCGAGAAAGTGGACGAGATCGTGCGCGCCGCCCTCGGCCCGGAGCACCCGCCGGTACTCCCGTGCCATCCGGGGGTTTCGCCGTGGAGTCAGGTTGCCGGGCTCGAAATCGAGGGGGACGATCCGGACGCCGGGTGTCTCCTCGGCCTGGGTGGCCGGCACCGCGAGGGTCACCGTGTGACCGGCGGCGGTAAGGCCCCCCGCGAGCGCCCGGGCGCAGGTGCCCAGTCCGCTGGTGGCCGCGCCGCACTGCTGCGCGAGGAGTAAGAGCTTCATCGGGTGTCCCGGTCCGGGTCGCGATCCCGCCGGACGATACCGCCCGGGCCGGCGGGCGGCCCGAGGAATCCGACAGTCCGTTCCTGCTTGCGGGGGCGAAACCCGGGGCTACAATCGGCCGCTCGATGGGGATGGAGTCCCCCGGACAACCGCTCTGAGCCCAGGGCTGATGACTCCTGCCAGCAGCGCCGTCGGCAGGGCTCTTCGGTCCGCGCCCGCCTCCCTGCCCCGGAAGGCCCTTGCGGGCGCGGAGATCCCGATGACCGACGCCTTCGCCCTCGCCGCCGTCTGGCTCTCCCTCGCCGTCCTGGCTACCGCTCTCGCCAGCCACCTGCGGATCTCCGTCGCCCTCGTGGAGATCTGCGTGGGAATCGTCGCCGGGTTCGTCGCCGACCGGTGGTTGGCTCCCGGCGCACTCGGTGCCGGAGTGGACTGGCTCCGCTTCCTGGCCTCGGCGGGGGCGGTCATGCTGACCTTCCTCGCCGGCGCCGAACTGGAACCGGCGGTGCTCCGGGCCAAGTGGAAGGAAGTCTCGGTGGTCGGCCTCGTCGGGTTCCTCGCGCCGTTCCTCGGCTGCGCCGCCGTGGCCCGCTACGCGCTCGGTTGGGATCCCCGGGCGAGCCTCCTCGCGGGCGTGGCGCTCTCGACCACCTCCATGGCGGTCGTCTACGCCGTGATGCTGGAAACGGGCCTCAATCGCACGACCTTCGGAAAGGGGATCCTCGGGGCCTGCTTCGTCAACGACCTCGGGACGGTCATCGCCCTCGGTCTGATCTTCGCGCCGTTCACGTGGCGTACGGGCGTGTTCCTCGCCGTCAGCACGGTCGCCCTTTCGAGTCTGCCGCTCATGACGAAGTGGATCACGCGGCTCTACGCCTTCCGGACGGCGGCGGTCCGCACGAAGTGGGTGCTGCTGGTGCTGTTCGGCCTCGGGGCGCTGGCCCTGTGGTCCGGGAGCGAGGCGGTCTTGCCCGCCTACATCGCGGGAATGGTGCTCGCCGGGGCCGCGGCGCGGGATCAGTTCTGGGTCCGGCGCCTGCGCACGCTCACCGTCGGCCTCCTCACGCCGTTCTACTTCATCCGCGCCGGTTCCCTCGTCGCGGTTTCCGCCGTCGTCTCCGCGCCGCTCGTCTTCCTGCTCCTCCTCGGCGGCAAGGTGGGGTCCAAGATCTTCGGCCTCTTCCCGGTCATCGGGCGATTCCGAAAGGAGCGGCGCGAACGCTGGTACTACACCCTCCTCATGTCCACCGGGCTGACCTTCGGCACGATCTCGGCCCTGTACGGCCTGACGCACGGGATCGTCTCCCGGGAGCAGTACTCGTTCCTCGTGGCGGTGGTCATCGCGAGTGCCGTGGTGCCCACGTTGATCGCCGGCATCGCGTTCCTCCCGCACCACCTGCTCGTGGAGGTGGTCTCGGAGCCTGCCGCGCGGCCCGGGGAGAATGGCAGCGGCGCCACTCTGGGCGACGAGTGACCGGGAACTCCGGAGATCCGACTCGGGGTCGATCTACCGGCGGTAGACCTCGCGGGTGAGGGCGGCCGTGCGCTCCCAGGTGAAGGCCGGGAGCCGCGCCCGGCCCCGGCGGACGAGTTCCGCCCGCCGGCCCTCGTCCGAAGCGATCTCCACGAGGCGCGTGGCGATCGCGCCCTCGTCGCGGGGGTCGAAGAAGAGCGCGGCGTCGCCGGCCACCTCCGGCAGCGCCCCGGCATCGGAGCACAGGACGGGGATGCCCGCGGCGAAGGCCTCCAGCACCGGCAGGCCGAATCCCTCCCAGAGCGACGGGAGCACGAGGGCCACGGCGCCTCCGAGGAGGGAGTTCCTCACCTCTTCCGGCACGAAGCCCGCCCGCACCACCGGAGCGCGTTCGCCGGGGCGTGACAGCTCGCGTTCCGTGTCGCGGGCGTGCCAGCCGCGCCGGCCGGCCAGCACGAGCCCCGGAGGGTCCGGAAGGTGCCGCCAGGCTACCCGGCAGGCCGCGAGCAGGCGGGGGAGGTTCTTGCGCGGCTCGATCGTTCCCAGGAAGAGGAAGTAGCGGTCCGGGATTCCGAGCCGGGCGCGCAGGCGGCGGAACGCGGCTTCCGGAAGGAGCGGGAAGCTCTCCGGCCCGCCCTCCGGCACGATCGCGATCCGGTCGGGAGAGACTCCGGCGAACTCGACGGCATCCCGCCGCGCCGCCTCCGACGGGACGATCACCCGATCCGTCCGGGCCAGCGCGCCGGCCATGAACCGCCCGTAGACGTGGGCCACCCGGACCTCCTTCGGGAAGCGGAGGAAGGCCAGGTCATGGCAGGTCGAAATGGTCCGGGCGCGCCGCGCGGGAGGACAGAGGAAGTTGGTCCCGTGGTAGACGTCGAGCGGGCCGAACAGCCCCTCCACAGTGGGGAAGCCGAAGCGACGGTTCGCCTCGAGGACGACCCGGTGGGGCAGCAGGCGGCTCTCCCGGACCGCCGCGGGTCGGGGCGCGCCGGTCAGGAGTCGGGCGATCTTCCAGCGCCACCCCGGGTGGCGGAAGACATGGGCACAGACCACCACGTCGTCTCCGCCGGCCCGCAGGAGTGCGCGGGCGAGCGACGCGGCGCAGTTTCCCACGCCGGTGCGGTCCGCGAGGGCGGCCGTGATGTCGATGCCGATGCGCATTCGTTCCCTGATCCGGGAGCCGTCTCCGCCGAATAGGATATCCGGATCACCGGGGAGGACGCGGACTTCGAGAAGTCCATCGCCCACTTCGAGCGCTGCCGGGAGATCACCCCCCGCGAGTTCCGGGCCCGGTACCAGATCGCGACGACCTGCGGTTTCCGGAAGAAGTACGACGAGGCGATCTCCCGCTTCGCGGCGCTCGCCGACGAGGGCCGCGGGGCGGGCGGGAGACGGCTCTCGATCTACCTCTTCCCCATGGCGAAGCTGACCGGGGAGAAGGGAGATCCCGCAGGGGCGGAGGGGCTGTGGCGCGAGCTTCTCGCCGGGGACCCGGGAGATCCCGACGCCCTCGCCGGGCTGGCAGAGGCGCTCGCTGACCAGGGCCGCCCCGCCGAGGCCGTCACGCTGTTCGAGTCCGCGATCCGGGACCGCCCCGCCGACCCGCGGATCCACCTCTCCGCCGCGAGTTTCTTCGTCGAGCTCGAGCCCCCGGATCGGCGCCCCGCCGCCGCCCACTTCCGCCAGGCGATGGCCCTCGGCCACCGCCCGTCCCCGTTCGAGATGGAGCGGTTCCTCGGGGCTGGCCGGTGACCCTGAGGGCCCGGGCGCCGCCCGCAACGCTCAGCGGACGCCGGGGCGCGGGATCGGGACCTCCCCCTGGTCGCGCCAGGGGAGGACCACCCGGCCGGCGGGAGAGCCGTCGCCGGCGGGCAGCAGGGTGAACGCATAGAAGCGGCCCGGGATGAGCCAGTCCGCGGCGATGCGGCCCTCCCCGTCCGTCTCCGAGACCCACCCCGGAGCCACCTCCGGGTCGGACTGGTCGGATACGGCCACGCGGACCCCCGTGAGCGGTCGTCCGTCCTGGACGATCCGGATCGTGGCGCCGGGCCTCGGCGCGGGCGAGCCGGCGAGGTCGATCGCCTCCAGGTCCGCCGTGACTTCCCCGAAGGACCGCTCCACCGGCGCACCACCCGGCGGGAGGGCGAGAAGCCGGACTTCGCCCCCCTCGCGGAGCGCGAGTCGGAACGTCCCGTTCCCGTCGGTGCGTGTCTGGTGGTGGAGGGTCAGCCGCGCCGTCTCCTCTCCTCCCCGGCGGACCGATGCGACACCACCCTCCGGATAGCGCTCCCCGAGAGGCCCCGGCGCGCAGTGGTCGGCCGGCACCCGGAGGAGGACGTAGCCCATGACCAGTGCCCCCGGGACGGGCCGGCCCTCCGCATCGACGAGGTGCCCGGAAAGGTGAATCTCGCGGCAGAGCCGGAGTGCGACCTCCACTTCGGTCGCCGCCGCCGAAACCGGCACCGGCGCCCGGGTGGCCGTCCACCCCGGGGCAGAAGCCTCCGCGACGAGGCCTCCGATCCGCGGGACCCGGGCGAAGAACGCTCCATCCGGTCCCGGCGGGTCCGCGATGAAGGGACCGGCGAGGCCGTGCCCGGCGAGCCAGTCCGGCCCGGGTCGGCCGCTGGACGGCTCGATCTCCACCCTCACCAGGACCGCGACCTCCCGCGGGTCGAGTTCTCCCCGGAGGCTCCGTCCCTCCACGGTTCCGATGATCCTCAGTTCCCGCCGGACCCACGCGACGCCGGTCGTGAGGATCTCCTCCTCCCGGGAGGCGACGACGAGGCCGGTGTCACCGGGATCGAGCCCCCGGCCCGGGACGAAGGAAACCCCCTCGATGGCCGACCCGTCCGCGAGATCGCGGACGGGGTGAGAGGTCGTGGTGGGGGCCGGAGCGGCGGAGATGACCGCCGGTTCCGACCCCCGGATCGGGCGCGTTTCCGGGTCGGGGTCGCCCCGGGATGGGGCGGGCCTCTCGACGAGTCGGCCAAGGTCCGTCCACACGAGGACGGTAAGGAGGAATGCAACGAGGAGTGCCGCCGGAACCGCCACCCGTCTGTTCATGATCGCCTCCTACGGTAACCCGTTGCTGCCGTTGGCGCCGTTACGGCCCGGCTCGCCCGGGGTCGTATCGACCTTCTCCGTGGGAGAGTGGGCCATCCCTCCCGCGCCGCCCCCGCCGCCGGCTCCGCCCAGGCCTCCGCCCAGCCCGTCGCCGCCGCTCCCGCCGTCGCCCCCCTCGCCCCCCTCGCCGGCCTTCGCCGACCCGGTGGATCCGGCCTCGCCTTCCGCCGTCGCGCCGCCGCCGTCGCCGCCGGCGCCACCGTCGCCGCCCTTCCCCGGCGGCAGGGCCGGCCGCCCGGTCGCACCGGCGCCCTTCCCGCCCTTCCCGCCGTTCGCTCCGCCCGTGCCCTTCGCCGTGAGCTTCGAGCGCTCTCCGCCTCTGGCCTCCGCTGACCCGCCCCGTCCACCCATCCCGCCCTGGCCGGAGGTCGCGCCGGCCCCGCTTCCGGCCCCCGGTGACGCCGCTCCGGCCTCGCCGCCAAGGGCGGTGACCTCGGAGCCGGAGCCCCCGATGGCCCGCGCACCACCGCCGTCCCCGCCGCCCCCGCCGTGGCCGCCTCCGGCGCCGGCCCCCCCGGGGTTGCCCGCCTGCCCCGCGTTCCCTCCGGGTCCGGCGCTGGCGTTGACCTTCGCCCCGTCCCCGCCCGTCGCGGATGCGTCGCCGCCGGTTCCGCCCTGGCCCGCGCCACCTCCGTGGCCGGCCCCGCCGCCGCCCGAGGCGCCGTGGCCACCGCTGCCGCCGTTGCCGCCGGCCCCACCCACCGCCGTGGCCCGGGCCGCGCCCGGGGCGTCGGTGTCATGGCCGCAGACGGCGATCGCCGAGCCGCCGCCCGCACCGCCTCCACCCCCACCCCCTCCGCCCCCTCCGCGCTGGCCCTCGCCGATCTTCCCGTTGGCGCCGTTGCCGCCGTTGTGCCCGGAGTGACCCAGGGCGCAGACGTCGCAGTCGTCGCCCCCCCGGGCCTCCACGACGGGAACGCCGATCCCGCCACCGCCGGGATCCCCGCCCTCCCCGCCGGACCCCGGTCCGGTGCCGGCGAGCCCCGGAGAACCGCTCGCGCCCGCGTGGCCGGCTCCGCCGCCGGGTCCGCCCTCTCCGCCCGATCCGCCCGCCGCGAGGAGCCCGCGCGCGGCGAAGGCCGTGAGCACGAGCGCGGCGAGGAACAGCCAGTCCTTCCGCATCATGAGATCCTCCGTCTTCCGACTGCACCCGGACGGCTCCGTCGCCGTCCCGGAACAGGACGCGGCCCGATCGCCGCGGTGACGGGAATCTCCGGAAAAAAACGGCGGTCGGTCCGGAGGGGTGCGGGGCGCGAGTCGACGACCTGCGCCGTGGCGAAACCGGGTCCGGGGGGCGGTTCCGGAACTGCCGCGCTTCCCTCCTCGTGCGCGCCGGGCTGATTCGCCCCGAGAGGCTGCCGGGCCGTGGCGGTTCCCGGGCGGGCGACGCGGGATGCGGTATGATCTCGGGGTGAACCGCATCCCCGCCTTTCTGATCGCCGCCCTGCTGATCGGCTGGCCTGCCGGGGCCGGGCCGGTACGGCAGAAGATCTTCCGGCCCGACGACCGATTCGCGGTGCTCGACACCACGGCGTGGCCGTGGCGGACGGCGTGCCGGGTGTATGCCCTGTACCCCGGCGGCGGCGCGGCCACGGGCAGCGGCGTCTTCATCGGACCGCGCCACGTGCTGACCGCGGGCCACATGGTCCATGACGAAGCCGACGGGGGTCTCGCGACCTTCGTCGAGGTGTCGCCGGGCTACGAGTACGGTTACGCACCCTACGGCTATGCCCGCGCGGTGGACATCCGGGTCTTCCCGAGGTGGGTGGAGGACGAGGACTTCGACTACGACCTCGCGCTCCTCACGCTGAACCGCGACCCCGGGAACGGCTGGCTCGACATCGCCGCCCTGACGGACGAGGAACTCCTCGCCGCGGAGGCGGTCACCGCCGGCTACCCCGGGGACCTCGGCGGGACGGAGGCCATGTACGCCGCCGCGGGGCCGTTCGACGAGGTCGATGCCCAGACGCTCTACTTTGCCGGCACGCTCGACATCTACTATGGCCAGAGCGGCAGCGGCCTCTGGGTGGACGACCCGGAGGACCCGGAGGGCGATCCGCTCGTGGTGGGGCTCATCTCGTGGTCCAGTTCGAAGACGAATGGCGGCCCCCGGATCAACGAGGAGAAGGCGGCCCATATCAGGAGCTGGATCGCGACCGGGGAGGACCCCCCGAACCTCGCCATGACGGCTCTCGACACGGACCTCCCGGAAGAAGTCGAACGGGGGGCGGAGGGGACGATCACCGCCACGGTGACGAATTTCGGCGAGGGGCCCGCCTCTTCGCTCCTCGAGGCGGTCTTCACCGACTCCGCGGGAACGTCGAGCCCGATCGGCTCCATGGCGGTGGACCTCGGAGGGGACTCCGCCCGCGGATACGACCTGTTCCTCGACGTGCCGGCCGGCGCGGCGGAGGGCCTCGGGACCATCCATGCGGTCGTGAACCCGGACGGCGCGACTCCGGAATGGCCGCGGAGCGACAACGAGGCGACCCGCTCCGTGGTCGTCCTGCCCGAGTGGCGGGAGGTGGTCATCGGCGAGCGCGTGCTGCGCCTGCTCACCGACCGCGCCGTGGCTCGCTACCGGTTCACGGTGGAGGAGGGTCGGTCGCGGCTCCGGCTGAAGGTCGCCCTGAAGGCGGGCGTGGCCGAAGTCCGCCGCCCGGACGGCTCCACCGAGGCCTTCACGAAGCAGTTCCGGGAAGACGCCCCGGCACCGGGCCGGTGGGAGGTCGTGATCCGCAACACCTCGAACCGGACCCTGAAATCCCGATTCCTCGCGAACTGACAGCCTGTCGGGGCCAAGGACGATCTCCGCGGTGTACTACACACCCTCGAAATCCCCGCGCCGCTCGCAGATTTCGCGAGAGCGCGCGCCGCAGGCGGCGAGGAGGGGGAGGCCGCCGAAGGTGGCCCTTCGTGGGCCTTCGCGGCTTCGCCGCGGGAGCGGGCTCCGGGGGAGCACGCGATCGGCCCACGCGGGGGAGGATCTGCCTCCCCCGCATCATGGACAGCGCGGGTGCCGCCCGCCGCAATCGGGTTGCGGGCGGCGCCCGCGCTGCGACCCTCTACCCCGACAGCCTCCCAGATGGTCCGGGAACCCGGCGCTGGCGCAGGGTGGAGACCGCGGCGAGCGCCTCGTAGTCCCGGTCGACGTGCCACACTTCGAGGTCGCTCCGGATCGCGCATGCCGCGATCAGGCAGTCCACGGAGGAGCGGACGGCGCGCCCGGATCAGAAGATCGAGGCGCGATGGAGGTCGACCACCGGGTCCACCTTGTGCTCGCGCAGGGCCGCGAGCAGGGCGAGGCCGCCCTCCCGCACGCCCCGGACGAGTTCGGCCTCCGTCACCAGTTCGAGGAGCAGGAAGGCGACGGGTTCCCCGTCCACGGTGAAGCCGTCGAGACCCGGTTCGCCCGCCGGTCCGAGGAGGCCGTGGCAGAGGGTCGACCCCGGCCGCACCGCCCGGCTTCCCCGGATGATGACCCCTGGGGCGAGGCGGAGGTCGAAGGCGAACGGGAGCGAGGCGATCTCCCGGAGGATCAGGACCGCCCACTCCTCGGCCGCGGGGGTCCGGAGCAGAAGCTCCACGCGCCGCGGGAACCCCTCTCCGGCGCGCACGCCGGGCTGGGGGCGGTCGGCGAGGCCCCCGGTGATCAACGTCTCGAACGGCCGCTGCGGTGTCCGGGCGAGCGCGTAGACATCGATGTGTGGGTCGTGGTCGTCGTCGAAGTGGTAGACCGCCGGCTGGCGCATCGGCGCCAGGCCGTGCTCGTAGAACCGCTCGCGGCGCAGGAGCCAGCGGGCGTCGAGGGAGGGGTCGGAGACGTCGTCGGCGAGATGTCGGTTCTTTCGCATGGCGCTCGCGGCGCCGGCGAGGTGGAAGGCTTCAGGCCAGGACGTCGCCGCGCTCTCGCGCGCAGGCTTCGCACAGGGCGTGGGCGCGGTATGCGCCGCCCTTGAGCACCGTCACCTGCACCGTGGCCGGCCGCTGATGGCACGCCTCGCAGCGGCTCTGTTCCACCTTCATCTTGAGGAGGAGGTTGTGCAGGTAGCCCTGGATCTGCTCGGCGGGGATCTCCTCCATCGCCTTCTTCAGCGAGGCGAGGTCGATGATCCCTCCCGAGAGCTTCACGGCGGCGTCGAGCTGTTGCTTCCGGTCTCTCCGGCGCTTCTGCTCCTTCAGCCAGTCGCTCCAGCGCCGGATGGCGGCCTCCCGCTCCGCGGGCGGGTCGTTGAACCGGAACCCGAAGGTGAGCTGGGTCTGCCGCGCGAGCTCCTCGATGGCCTCCAGACGCTCGAACGAATCCTCGCTCGAGAGCCTCGCGACCAGCACGGCGATCTCTTTCGGGTCCGGTTCGGCCATGGGTTCGACCCCTTCCGAGGGAACGGGGAGGGTACCACGGCGCCGGATGCGGGTCCAGGGGCGGAGGACGGCGGACCGTCCGCCGCCTCCCCCGGAACAGGTCGCACCGGGACGCGTCCGGTGACGGCGAAAATCCGGAAAATCCTTCCGGCGGTCGCGGCCGGGAGCCGTCGAGGGGCGCGCCGTCCGGCCCCCGGGGGACTCGGAAGCCCGCGGGTCGCGGGTTTGCCTTCGCGGGCTGGTACCATGAGCGCCATGCACCGGCTCTCGCGCATCCTGCTCGCGGCACTCCTCCTTTCGGCCCTCTTCGGCGCGACGGGCCTGGTCCTTTGCCGGCACGAGAGGATCGCGGATTTCGCCCGTGCGCGGGACCGCATCGAGCGGGGCGAGGACCCGTCGGCGGCCCTCGCCGGACTTTCGGCGGGGGGGCCTCGGGACGTGGGGCCGTACCGGCTGACCCGCGGTCCGGACGGAGAGCTCCGGCTCCACGAACGGGGCCGCCACGGTTGGCGGGAGGTGCGTTGATGTTCCGGCGGCTGCGAAAGCTTTTCACGGTCCTCTTCGCGCTCTCGCTCATCGTCTTCGCGGGGGTCCCCCTCCTCGTCTCCACCGGGTGGATCCGGGGCAAGGTCGAGCAGTCGATCGCCCGGGGACTGAACCGGCCCGTGGCGATCGACGGCCTCTCCTTCTGGTGGTTCTCCGGGCTCACCGTGAAGGGGCTCTCCGTGGGGGGTGGCGAGTTCTCCGTGGACCAGGTCGCGGCGGATCCGACCCTCGGGAAGCTCCTTTCGGGCACGAAGGATCTCGGGGTGGTCCACGTCCGGGGCGTGAGGCTCCGCGTCGTGAAGAGGGATGACGGGTCATACGCGATCCCCGCCTTCGACGGGCTTCGCGACCAGCCCGCGGCAGAGGAGCCGAAGGGGGAGCCGGCGCGACTGCGGCTTACCGCCGATCTGCGACTCTTGACGATCGAGATGACCGACGAACGGGGCGCCCCTCTCGGGACCTTCGAGTGTTCGCAGATCGAGCTCGCCATGGACACGGGCGGCGCGGGCTCTCCGATGGAGATCACGGCCTCCGCCGCCGGACTCCTCGAGTCGCTCGATCTCTCGATGGGGAGGGATGGCGTGCTGATCGCGAAGGCCGTGATCGACGCTGACCTCGTGGCCCTCGGCCGGATCGTCCCGGCGGGGACGGCCCGGCGCCTGCGGTCCACCGTGGAGTTCAGGAAGGAGGGGGGACGGTTCGCCCTGACCCTGACCGACACCTCTGCCGACCACGGGCTCACCTTCTCGCCGGACCTGCGCGAGGAGGCGACCCTCGTCGCGGAGCTCACCGGCGACCTCGACGAGGGGTGGATGCGGCTCGGGAAGCCCGCCGAGATCCGCGCCGGCCCCCTTGTCCTCTCCGTCACCGGCGAACTGCGAAGGAGCGCCGCCGGCACGTGGGACGGGGGTTTCGCCGGGAAGCTTGCGGGCGCCCTGCCGCGCCCCTCCGACGACGTGACCGCCTCCGGGCGCGCGGAGGGCGAACTCTCCGTGGCGATGAAGGACGGGGGGCTCGACCTCGCCGCGGCCGTCCGGCTCCACGACCTCGTCTTCGCGACCCCCGGATCACCGGAGGTCCGCGAAAGACTCGTGACGATCGAGGCGAAGGCCGGCCGGACCGCCGGCGGACCGTTCACGATCGGCAAGGCCGAGCTCCGGGGCGAGGGGGTGACGCTCGCGCTCCTCGAACCGAACGAGCAGGGCGGCCTCCTCACGGGCCGCGGGCTCCTGAACCGCCTGCGGCCCTTCATGCCCCGGGTGGACTGGGACTCCGCGGGTCGCTTCGACCTTTCGGCGCGCCTCATCCGGGGCGTGGAGGGGACGTCGCTCTCCGACATCCGGCTGAACACCGTTTTCCTGAACCTCACCGGGTCCGCGGATTTCGGGGAAGCCGCTTCGAGCGTGCGGCTGTCCGCCAGCGGCGACCTCGCGCGGCTGCCGAAGGGGCTCCTGCCGGACAAGTTCGCCGCGGAGGGGACCTTTACCGCCGGGCCGGTGGACGTGACGATGAGGGAGGGCGGTCTGGCCGCCGCCGGCTCCGCGGAGTTCCGGGCCTTCGCGGTGGGCGGATCGGCCCGCTCGGCGCGCGCGGCGCTGGCCTTCTCCGTCTCGAAGACCGGCGACATGACGCGGCTGTCGGAGGTCCGGTTCACTTCCGATCGCGCCTCCGTTCTCGCGGTCGGGACGCTCGTCGGGAAGCGTTTCGACGGCACCCTCGACGCGAAGGGCGACCTCTCGGTCGTGCCGCCGTCGATGCTGCCGCAGGGCGCCGTGGCCACCGGCCCCTTCGAGATGCGCCTCGCCCTCGCCGGCGCCGCGGGAGACCTCTCGATCTCCGGTTCGGACCTCCGGCTCGCCCGGCCCGGAGAGGAGCCGATCACCGTCGGACGGGTCCGCTTCACCGGACGGCCGTCCTGGCAGGAGGGCGCGGAGTACCCCCTGCTCGCCGAGGGCCGACTCGAGTGCGGAAACGTCCGGATGCGCGACTACCACGTGACCGCGGGGACGGTCGCGCCGGTCACCTTCGCGGAGGGAGTCCTGAACGCGCCCACCGGCGACTTCGCGGTGAACGGGGGCACCGTGACCCTCCGCGAGTGCACCGTGGACATCCGCGGCGAGAAGCCGGTCTGGTCCCTCCGCTACGAGGTGTCGAACCTCACGGTGGCGCAGCGCATGGAGCCGGAGGCGAAGTACCTCACGCCGATCTTCGGCGGCGCCTCGGGTCTCACCGGCCTGCTCGGGACGAAGGGCCTCATCGCCGACCGCGGGGGGACGGAGGGGCTTTCCGGTGACGTGGGTTTCGCGCTGAACAAGGGGGTGATCCAGGGATCCCCGATCCTCACCGGGATCCTCACCTGGCTCCGTCGCGAGACGCAGCTCAGCTTCACGGAGATCGCCGGGCAACTCCGGATCGGCGGAGGGAAGATCGCGACGACGGGGGGGCCCCTGCGCATCGTGACCGACGACTTCACGATCTTCCTCGACGGCTTCACCGACCTCGCCGGGCCCATCGACTACCACGCGCGGGTGAAGTTCCGCGAGGGTACGGACGACGACACCCGCTGGCGGAAGGCCCTGAAGGACGGGATCATCCCCATGCGGGTTTCGGGGACGCTCGACCGCCCGTCCATCGCCCCGCCGGCCCTCGACAAGCTCGCCGAAGGCGTCCTCGACGAGTTGTTCAAGAAGGGCGTCGGCGGCGGCCTCGACCGCCTGCTGCCCGGCCGAAAGTAGCCGGGTTATCCACAGCGGTTCCACACCGGATTGTGGGAAGTGCGTCCGTGCACGGTGGACGGCCGGGGGAGAGCCGCCTGGCCGCCTCCGCGGTCGAACTCTGGGTGTTCTCTGTGCAAAGCGTTATAGGAAAACGCTTTGCGTTCATGTCAACCCGGGCGATCGAGTGGGTCGGACCTGTGGACAATCGCGCCGGACCGCGCCGAATCGCGCCGTGCGGGCGTCGTTGTCGAGAATCCCTCACAATTCCGGAGCGGGAATCAGGCGCCAGGGCCGGGCTCCGGCGGATCGGAGGCCGGAGGCTCGTCCGGCGGGGGAGATTCAAGCTCCGAGGCCGCGGCTTCCGGGCCGGTCAGGCCACCGGCGTGCGCCGCCGTCTCCACGGCGGCCTCGGCCTCCTGGCGCTCGGTCTCCCGGATCTCGGCGAGGACCTCGGCGTCGCGGGCGAGCGCGAGGGTCTCCCCGACCGCGGCGAGCCGCGACCGGACCTCCTCGCTGTCGGGGAAGAACTCCAGGGCCGCGCGGTAGACGCGCTCCGCCCGGACGTGCATCTCCTGCCCGGTGAGGAAGGCGCCGTAGGCCAGGTAGGGAGCCACGGACAGGGGGTCGGCGAAGAGACCCCGGGCGGTCTCCTCCTCTTCCGGGATCCGGTAGATCCGACTTCCGGTGACCGCCTCGTGGTAGGCGGCGAAGAGCAGGCGCCGGGCGACCTCGCCGTGGCGGGTCATCGCCTCGATCGCCGCGGAGAGTCCGGCCGCCGCCCGGGCGGCCCCGGAGTCGCGGGCATGGCGCAGGAAGCCGACCATCCGTTCGAGGACCTCCGACTGCTCCTCCTCGGCGATGTCCGCGGCGAACGCGTCCCTCAGCGCCTCGCGGAACCGCTCGGAGAGCCGCTGCTGCTCGACCTCGTCGAGGGTGGAGGTGTCCACGCCCTGGTGTTCGAGCGTGAGCTGCCGGACGGCGCGGATCCCGTGGAGCGCCATGTCGACGCCGAGGCCGAAGGAGAACTCCCCCTGCTCGTAGGACTTGAGCGCCTTCTTGACGAGGCGGTTGACGCCCTCGCGGATCTCGTGGAGGAGCGCCGGCACGGACCGCAGGAATTCGGAGAGGCGCGCGCTTGCCTCGGCCTGGTTCAGGTCCTTCTGCTCGGAGAGGTCGCGGAGGAAGCGGATCCGCTCCATCGACTCGTTGAACGTCACGCGCAGGACGATGTCGAAGAGGGGGTTCTCGTGGAGAGGCATCGGGGGTGCCGATCCGTCCGCGGGGAGCGTGAAGATGAGCCCGCAGGCCGCCGCGGAGCGGTCGCGCGCGGTGATCTTCGCATCGTGGACCGCCGCGCCGAGGAGTTCCTTCGCGCGCTCGTCGAACTCCGTGGTCACCAGCTCCGGCAGGGCCAGTCGGGCGAACCGGTCGAAGGCTGCCTCATAGTCCGCGTCGTTGTCGGCCGGCGCGAACAGGGCCTGGTTCTCGGCGAGGATCTTCTCCATCTCTTCCCGATCGAATCGGATGCCGTAGAAGTCCTCGTTCTTCATGAGGAGTTCCCGGAGGTGGCCGATGCGGGTGCGGACGTAGGTCTCGTCGAAGGTGCCGTCCTCGCGGAAGATCCGTTTGAAGGGGTTGTCCAGGCCCTCGCCCGCACCCTTCGGCCCCTCCTCGACGGGAGTCACGGGCGGGGCCGGCCGGCGGGGGGGGTGGAGCGAACCGTGGCAGAGCTTGTACTTGCGGCCGCTGCCGCAGGGGCAGGGGTCGTTGCGGGCGGTGTCGGGCATCGGGGCCTCCGGCGGGGATTCGCGCGGGAAACGCGGGAGTGTAACCCCCGGCCACCTCCCGGCGGCGTTTATACTCGTGAGGCTCCATGTTCCGTCCGGCCCTCCTCATCCTCGTCATGACGCTCGTCGCCCGGTCCGCGCCGGCGGCGATCGACGAGTTCCTGGCCGGCCTCCGCTCGGCCGACGAGCGGCGGCGGCGGGAGGCGCTCGAGGCGCTGGTCGCGGACCCGGGGTGCGTCCCGGAGGCCGATTTCCCCCGGGCGAGGCGGGCCCTCCTCGACCTGCTGGAGGGCGAGGCGCGGTCCGACCTGCGGGGGCTCGCCGCCCGGGCCCTCGCGACACGCCGGACGGCGGAATCGGACCTCCGGATCGTCGAGCGGCTTGGCCGGGAGAGCGACTGGCGGGCGCAGCGGCCCATGCTCGACGCGCTCACCGGATCCGTCGATGCGCCCCTCGCCCTGCTCCTCGAACAGCGGATCTTCCGGGAGCCGCGCCTCGACGTCCGGATCCTGTGGATCGAGGCCCTCGGGCGCAGCGATGCCCCGGGCGCCGCCGCGGCGATCCGGCGGGTGGCCGGCATCCCCCTCGACTGGCCCCTGGCGCAGGCCGCGGCGATCGCGCTCTCGCGCTTCCCCGAGCCGGAGACCGTGGACCGTCTCGTGGAGATGCTTGCCGGTGGCGACGAGGCCGTGTGCGCGGCGGCCCACGAGTCGCTGGTGAAGCTGACCGGCATGCGCTCGCTGCCCCCGAGGCCCGCGGAGTGGGAGGCGTGGTGGCGGGAGCGGCGAGCGGGCTTCGTCTTCCCCGGCAATGCGCCCCCTCCCGACGGCGAAGTGCGGACGGTCCCCACCGAGGGGGTGACGCTGCCCCGCTACTACGACATCCCGATCCGGGGGCGCCGCGTGGTCTTCTGCCTCGACGCCTCCGCCTCGATGTGGGGGCGGAAGTTCGAGGCTGCCGTGGTCGAGCTGTCCCGCGCCGTGCGGTGCCTGCCGACGAGCTACCGGTTCTCGGTCCTCTTCTTCAACGAGCACCCCGTCCCGTGGAAGGAGGAGCTGGTTCCGGCGTACCCCTTCCAGAAGCTGGAACTGCTCACGACCTTCTCCGGGCTCACGACGAAGAAGTACACGAACATCTTCGACACGCTGGAGCGGGCGCTGGGCTTCGCGGGCTTCGGGCGGTACGCGCTCGCCGAGCCGCCCGGTGTCGACGACGTCTTCCTGCTGTCGGACGGCGAGCCGAACCGCGGGCGGTATCGGGACACGAAGGGGATCCTCGCCGGTCTCGCCGAACTCGATCCCCGGCACACCGTCCGGATCCACACGGTCTCGGTGGGCGAATTGCCGCGGGAGCTGCTGGCGGAGGTCGCCCGGGCGCGGGGGGGCGGCCACGTCCATATCGAGGCGCCGCGGTGAGCGGGTGCGACTTCGAGCAGGGGCCG
>JALOQY010000297.1 GCA_025459285.1 Planctomycetota bacterium
CTCGACGAACCACCCGGTCCCGACGACACGCCACCCGCTCCCGAGTCCCCCCCCCGAAAGCGGGTGTCTATCATTGAAAGTTTGCGTTCAGTCGGTACTCACGAACCTCCAGTACGAGCGGTTCGATCCGGAACACGTGCGGAGCGGGTACTCACGGGGCGACCATCATCCGGTGGTAAAGGTGAGCCAGGACGACGCGTGGCGGTACTGCGAGTGGCTCTCGGGGCCGACCGGCGGGGCCTCGGCGCTGGCGGTGGATCGGCGCGCGCCGAGGCCGACGTAGTAGCGGCCGGCAAGGAGTTCGAAGGACCACGGCAGGCCGGGGACCGTGAAGTCGGCGGACTGCGGTGAACGTCTGGCGGGACTCTCCGTTCGGATGAGTATGTACTACACACCCTCCGAATCTCCGCGCCACTCGCAGATTTCGCGAGAGCGAGCGCCGCAGGCGCTGGCCGCCGCAGGCGGCGAGGAGGGGGAGGCCGCGCCAGCGGCCCTTCGTGGGCCTCCGCGGCTCTGCCGCGGGAGCGGGGTCCGGGGGAGCCCGCGATCGGCCCACGCGGGGGAGGATCTGCCTCCCCCGCCATCGAGACAGCGCGGGCGCGGCCCGTCGCGAACCGGGTTGCGGGCCGTGCCCGCGCTGCGTCACTGCGCCCGGCCCCTCCTGCTGCTCGTCCTCCTCGCGTCCTGCGGGCCGGAGACGCCGCCGGCTGCCGTCCCCTCCGGGGGATTGACACCGCCGGACGAAATCGAGCGCCTCGTGCCACTCCTCGCGCGGGAGGACGGCCGCACGGGCGCCCTCGAACGGCTCGTGGAACTGGCCGGGATCCACCTCTTCCAGACCGGCGGGATGGCGATCGTCACCGCGGACCCCGAGGCCGACGATCTCGGGCGCCGGGCCCGGCAGGCGCTGTTCGAGCACACGGATCTCGCGGCAGTGGAGACCGCCCTGGCCTCCGCGAACTCGCCGACACGGGGTTTCGGGATCTTCATGTTCGGCTCCCGGAGAATCGCGACCGCGGCCGAGTGGCGCCGGTTTCTCCCGGTCCTGGAGCGCCTCGCGGCGGAGGACCCGGACTGGCGGTCTCTCGCCGCCGCGAAAAACCGGGACTTTCCGCGGGACTGAGTCTCCCGCCGCTTCGTGAGGATCGTTCGGCGAATGCGCACGCGTTTCGAACGATCGTAAGAAACAGGGCGGACTCTCCGAAAAAAGAGTGCCTCGCGGGCCGAATCCGCGACAATGACCGCGACACTTGAAATCGTCCGCCGCCCCTGTTCTTCTCCCTGCCCGAGGTGACGCGTGAGCGAGACCCTCGAATCGACCGTGAGGCGCATCTGCCGCAGCCACGGGGGTGACCCGACGCGGCTCATGGACATCGCCCGCGACGTCCAGGATCGCTTCGGCTGCGTGGCCCCCGCCGCCATGGACCTGATCTCGCGAATCACCGGAGCCCCGCGGGTGGAAGTCGAGAGCCTCGTCTCCTTCTACTCGTTCCTGTCCCGGAGCCCGAAGGGCCAGGTCGTCATCCGGCTCTGCGACGACATCATCGACCGGATGCACGGCTACCACCGCGTGGCGCGGGCCTTCTCCGAGGAACTCGGCATCGGCCTCGGGGAGACCACCGCCGACGGGAAGATCAGCCTCGAGCGCACCGCCTGCATCGGCCTCTCGGACCAGGCGCCGGCGGCACTCGTGAACGAGGTGCCGGTCACCGAGCTCTCCACCGACCGCGCCCGCGAGATCGTCGCGGGACTGCGCGAGCACATGGACCCCCGCCGGCTCGTCACGCGGTCCGGAGACGGCCAGAACGCCCACCCCCTCGTCCGCGCGATGGTGCGGAACAACCTCCGGCAGGTGGGGCCGCTCGTCTTCTCGGAGCAGGTCCGGGGGAAGGCGATCTCCAATGCGCTGGCCATGAGCCCCGCGGAGGTCATCCGCGCGGTGAAGAACGCGCGGCTGCGCGGCCGCGGCGGCGCCGGCTTCCCCGCCGGCATGAAGTGGGAGTACGCCCGCGCCTCGACCGGGGAGCGGAAGTTCGTCATCGGCAACGCCGACGAGGGGGAGCCCGGTACGTTCAAGGACCGCGTGCTGCTGACGGAGCTGCCGGACCGTGTCTTCGCCGGCATGACGATCGCCGGCTACGCGATCGGCGCGAAGGAGGGCATCCTCTACCTGCGCGGCGAGTACGCCTACCTGCGTCCGTACCTCGAGGCGGTGCTCGCCCAGCGCCGGAGCGACGGCCTCCTCGGGCCGAAGGTCGCCGGCAAGAACCCCTTCGCCTTCGACATCCGGATCCAGATGGGCGCCGGGGCCTACGTCTGCGGCGAGGAATCGGCACTGCTCGAATCCTGCGAGGGACGGCGCGGGGACCCGCGCAACCGCCCGCCGTTCCCGGCGCAGAAGGGCTACCTCGGCGGTCCGACGGTGGTGAACAACGTCGAGACGCTCTGCTGCGTCACGAAGATCCTCGAAGCCGGGCCGGCGGAGTTCGCGCAGCACGGTTCCACCGGCAGCACGGGCACGAAGCTCCTCTCGGTCTCCGGGGATTGCCGCCTGCCGGGCATCTATGAGGTGCCCTTCGGGACGCCGCTCGCCGAGGTGCTCCGTCTGGCCCAGGGCGAGGACGCCTTCGCGGTCCAGGTGGGCGGCCCCTCCGGCCAGCTCGTCTCCCGCACGGAGTTCACCCGCACGATCGACTACGAGAACCTCGCCACCGGCGGCTCGATCATGGTCTTCGGCCCGGGCCGCAACCTGCTGGAGATCGTCCACGCCTTCCTCGAGTTCTTCGCCGACGAGTCCTGCGGCTACTGCACGCCCTGCCGCGCGGGCACCGCCTTCCTCCTCCGGATGGTGGAGCGGATCGCCGCGGGGCGGGGTGAGCCGGCCGACCTCGCCCGCATGGAGGAACTCGGCCTCACCATGAAGGCCGCGAGCCGCTGCGGCCTCGGCCAGACCGCGGCGAACCCGGTCCTCACGTCGCTCGTGAACTTCCGGCCGGTGTACGACGCGCTCGTGAAGGAGGACCCCGAGGGCTTCCGGCGGTCCTTCGAACTGGACAAGGCGGTGATGGAGGCGGAACTCCTCTCCGGCCGGAGATCGAAGCACGCGGGGATCGAGAAGGGAGGCCACCGATGAGCGGGCCCGTGACCATCCTCATCGACGGGGTGGAGGTGTCGGCGCGCCCGGGGCAGACGATCCTCGACGCGGCGGACGAGGCGGGGATCTACATCCCGCGCCTCTGTCACCTCCCGGGTCTCGCGCCGTTCGGGAGCTGCCGGGTGTGCACGGTCACCGCCAACGGCCGGCCCTGCGCCTCCTGCACGACGCCCGTGACCCCCGGGATGATCGTGGAGAACGACACCGAGCGTCTCCGGGAGATGCGCCGGCAGATCGTGGAGATGCTCTTCTCCGAGGGCAACCACTTCTGCATGTTCTGCGAGAAGAGCGGGAACTGCGAGCTGCAAGCGATGGCCTACCGGCTCGGGATCCCCGCGTCGCGGTACCCCGGGATCTGGCCGGTCCGGGACGTGGACTCGACGCATCCCGACATCCTCATCGATCGCAACCGCTGCATCCTCTGCGGCCGGTGCGTCCGCGCCTCGCGGGACGTGGACGGGAAGCAAGTCTTCGGATTCGTGGGCCGGGGCCACGGGAAGCGGATTGCCGTGCTGGGCGACGCGAGACTCCGGGACTCCGGGGTGGACGTGACGGACGCGGCGATCGACGTCTGCCCGGTGGGCGCCATCCTCCGGAAGGGGACCGCCTTCCGGGTGCCCATCGGGCAGCGCCGCTTCGACAAGGAGCCGATCGGGGCCGACATCGAGGCCCGGAAGGAGAAGCCTTGAGCGCGCGACCGGGTGAGAGGCAAAAGCCGAAGATCGCGACCGTCTCGCTGGCGGGCTGCTTCGGCTGCCACATGTCCATCCTCGACATCGACGAGCGGATCCTCGACCTCGCCAAGGTCGTGGAGTTCTCCCGCTCGCCGATCAACGACCTGAAGAAGTTCGACGGCCGCTGCGCCGTGGGGATCGTGGAGGGGGGCTGCGCCAACGAGGAGAACGTCGAGGTCCTCCGGGAGTTCCGGCGGAAGTGTGACATCCTCGTCTCGCTCGGCGACTGCGCGACGATGGGGGGGATCCCCGCACTGCGCAATTCGATCCCGCTTTCGGAGTGCCTGGAAACCGCCTACCTCGACGGCCCCACCGTGGTGAACCCCCTGGGCCGGATCCCCTCCGACGAGGAGATCCCGCTCCTGCTCGACAAGGTCTACCCCTGCCACGAGATCGTGAAGATCGACCTGTTCCTGCCCGGCTGTCCACCGTCGGCGGAGGCGATATTTTCGGCCCTGACCGGCATCCTTGGAAAGAGCCGGCCGGACCTGCCTTACGAACTGCTGAAGTACGACTAGCGAGGCCACCGTGATCACGAAGAACGGATACCGGCGGATCGTCATCGAGCCCGTGACGAGGGTGGAGGGCCACGGGAAGGTCACGATCCTCCTCGACGAGGCCGGGAAGGTCGCCCGCGCGCGGCTCCACATCGTGGAGTTCCGCGGGTTCGAGCGGTTCATCGAGGGGCGGCCTTTCTGGGAGATGCCCGTGGCCGTGCAGCGGCTCTGTGGCATCTGCCCGGTGAGCCACCACCTCTGCGCCGCGAAGGCCGTGGACCGGATCGTCGGCGGGGAGAAGCTGACCCCGACGGCCGAGAAGGTCCGCCGGCTCATGCACTACGGGCAGTTCCTCCAGTCGCACGCGCTCCACTTCTTCCACCTCTGCTCCCCGGACCTGCTCTTCGGTTTCGACTCCGACGTGGCGAACCGCAACGTCCTCGGCGTGGCGGCGCGCTACCCCGAACTCGCGAAGAAGGGGATCCTCCTCCGGAAGTACGGGCAGGAGGTGATCCGGGTGACCGCCGGCAAGCGCATCCACGGCACCGGGGCGATCCCCGGCGGCGTGAACAAGAACGTGAACGCCGCGGAGCGGGAATACCTGAAGAAGGACATCGACCAGATTCTCGCGTGGTCGGAGGAGTCTCTTGCGATCGCGAAGCAGTACACGGTGGACCACCTCGCGGAGATCGCGGAATTCGGCTCCTTTCCCAGCAACCACCTTGCCGTGGTGCGCGCCGACGGGGCCATGGACCTCTACGACGGCGGCCTGCGGGCGGTGGACGCCGAGGGCTCCGTGATCTTCGACCACTTCGACGACCAGCGTTACTACGAGGCGATCGGGGAGGAAGTGCGGGACTGGTCGTACATGAAGTTCCCCTTCATCCGTTCCCTCGGCATGGAGCACGGCTGGTACCGCGTGGGGCCGCTGGCGCGCGTCAACGCCTGCGACTTCATCGATACCCCGAAGGCCGAGGCGGCCCGGAAGGAGTTCAAGGGGCTCGCCGGCGGCAAGCCGGTGAACGTGACGATGGCCTACCACTGGGCCCGGATGATCGAACTGGTCCACGCCGCGGAGAAGATCGCCCTGCTCCTCGACGACCCGGACATCGGCGGGACGGAGCTTCTGGCCTCGGGCCGGCGCCGGCGCGAGGGGGTCGGCGTCCTGGAGGCCCCGCGCGGGACGCTCTTCCACCACTATCGGGTGGACGAGAACGACCAGATCGCGATGGCGAACCTCATCGTCTCCACGACGAGCAACAACGAGCCGATGAACCGGGCGGTGGAGAAGGTGGCGAAGGACCATCTCTCGGGGGTCGAGATCACCGAGGGGCTCCTGAACCACGTGGAGGTGGCGATCCGGGCCTACGACCCCTGCCTCTCCTGCGCGACCCACGCGCTGGGACGGATGCCGCTCGTGGTCGAGGTCGTGGACGCCGCAGGATGCGTGGTGGACCGGAAAGCGAGGGATTGAGTTTGGAGCGCGTCCTCCTCATCGGCTTCGGGAACCCCGGGCGCCGGGACGATGGCCTCGGTCCGGCGGTGGCGCAGGCCGTGGAGGGCTGGGGGATTCCCGGCGTCACGGTGGAGTCGGACTACCAGCTCCACGTGGAGGACGCGGCGGCGGTTTCGGAGCACGACGCGGTGATCTTCGCCGACGCCGCGGCGGCGGGGCCGGAGCCGTTCGCCTTCGGGCCGCTGGCCGCGGAAGGCGCGCCCTCG
>JALOQY010000027.1 GCA_025459285.1 Planctomycetota bacterium
AGGGGCGGGATGCGGCGGCCGGCCGAATGGTGCGGTCACTTCTTTGCGGGCCCTGAGGAGCGGCACATGGGAAGGCGGGTCCTCATCACCGACGCGGGGACGGCGACGGCGCTGGCCGCGGCGCGGTCGCTCGACCGGGCGGGCTTTCGCGTCACGGTCCTGGCCTCTTCCCGGCACGACCCGGCCGCGGCGAGCCGGGCGGTGTCCGCCGTGATCCGCGCGCCCGATCCGCTCGTCGACTCGGAGGGCTTCACGGCCCGGGTCGCCCATGCCCTGACCGCGCGCCGGTTCGACCTGTTCCTCCCCGTGAGCGACGCCGCGCTCCTGCTCGCCGACCGGATCCGCGACCGGATCCCCCCGTGGACCGCCGTGGCCCTGCCCTCCCCGGAGAAGCTCGCGCTCCTCCTCGACAAGCGCGCCGTGCTCGACCGCGCCGCGGCCCTCGGCATCCCGGTGCTGCCCCGGCGCGGACCGGAGCGGTTCCCCGAGGCGCCGCTGCCCGCGGTCCTGAAGCCGGGCCGCTCGCGGGTGATCGGCTGGGGGCGCGTCCTCGCGGCGACCTCGCGGGTGGTGGGCGACCGGCGGGCGCTCATCGAGGAGGGCGACCGCCTCGTCCGCGCCGGCCACGGCGCCTACGCCGAGCCCTGGGTCCCCGGGGAAGGCCGGGGGATCTTCCTCCTCCTTCACCGGGGCGAGGTGCTCGCGCGATTCGCGCACCGCCGCATCCGGGAGGCCTCTCCGCTCGGGGGGCCGTCGGCGGTGGCGGAATCGGTGCCGGCGGATCCGGAACTCCTCCGGTGGTCCGAGGCGCTGGCCCGCGACCTCGGCGCGGAGGGTCCCTTCATGGCGGAGTTCCGGGGGGTCGGCGACGACTGCGTGCTCCTCGAGGTGAACGCCCGCCTCTGGGGGTCGCTCGCCCTCGCCGTCGCGGCGGGGGTCGACTTCCCGGCCCTCCTCGCCGCGTCGCTCTCAGGCGAGCCCGCGCGGGGACCGGCGGTATTCCGGACGGGCGTCCGCCTGCGTCACCTCGCGCTCGACCTCCGCGGGCTCTGGCACGCGGCGCTCGGCCCGCCGTCGGGCGTCGACATCCCCTGGCCGGGCCGCCTGCGCGCCGCCGGGCGCGTGCTCGGGACTCGGGCGCGGGGCATGTTCCTCACTCCGGAGGACCCCGCGCCGGCGCGCGCCGCCCTCCTCTCGCTCCTTTCGCGGATGAAACCCCATGGCTGACCGGCTAGCCTTGCTCGCGCTCCTCCTCTGGCTTCTCCTCGCGCCGATCCCCTTCGGCTCCGTGCCCGGGGTGCGGACCGTGGACGGCGCGCCCCCCGAGGGGCTCCTCGCCGAAGGGTACACGCTCTTCCGTTCCCTCGGCCTCCTCGTCCTCGCGCTCGCGCTGCCCGCGGTGCTCGCGAGGGGGGGGGGCCTGTCGCCGCGCGGCCGGACGATGCTGCTCCTCGCCGCGGCGCTCCCCGCGCTGGCCCTCCTCCAGCTCCTCCCGGTGCCGATGGCGGTTCACCGGTTCCTGGCCCCGGGCCATGCCACGGACCTCGCGATCCTCTCGCCGCCAGCAGGATTCGCGCCCGTCGCGGTGGACCCCGGTCTCACCTCCCGGGCCGCCCTCTTCCTCGCGCTCCTCGCCGGCGCGGCGCTCGCGACCGCGCGATTGGCGAGGTCGGCGCGCGCCGGGGCCGTGCTCCTCGCCGGGCTCGCGACCGTGGCGGCGGCCATGGCCCTGGCGGAAGCCGTCGCGCCGGGACTGCCGCTCGGCCTGCTCGGAGCGGAGGGGCTTGGAGACGTGGGGGCCACGGGCACGTTCGTCTACCGCGGCACCTTCGCGGCTTTCGTCGCCATGGCGCTCGGGATCTCCGCGGCGGGTTTCGTGGCGGGCTTTTGCCGCCGTCTCCCGCTCCTGGCCGCGCTGTCGGCGATGGCCTCGGCGGCGCTCGTCGCCGGACTCCTCGTGTGCCGGAGCCGCGCCGGTCTGGCCGCCGGCGTCCTCGCCGCGGCCGTCGGGGCGGCGGCCTCGGTGCGCTCCCGCGCGGTGAAGGTGGCGGCGGGATGCCTCGCCGGGGCGGTCCTCCTCGGGGCGATCCTCTTCCTGCCCGGCCTTCGCGAGCGGTTCTGCTACCTTGCCGAACGGCCGGCGCACGGCTTCCTCGACATCCGGGTGCCCGTGTGGCGCTCCGCGCTCGACCTCGTCCCCGGGCGACCGGTTCTGGGGACGGGGCTCGGGGGGTTCGAGCGCGCGATCCACCTGACGCAGTCCGACCGGGTGCCGGAGGAGATCTTCTTCGCTCACTCCGAGCCCCTGAACTTGCTCGTGGAGGGCGGGGTCGTCGGCCTGCTCCTCGGCGGCGCGCTCGTCCTCCTCGGGTTTCTCGGCGCGCTCGGCCGCGCGCGGTCCGGGGAGCCCGGGCCGGCGGCGATCGGGGCGGCCTGCGCGGGCGGACTCGCCGGTCTCCTCGCCATGGCGCTCGTGGACTTCCCGCTCTCCATCCCGGCCACCGCCCTGTCGGCCACCGTGCTCCTGTTCCTGCCCGGTGCGGCCGCCGGCCCCCTGACCGCGCCCCGCCCGGCCCACGTGGCGTGCGCGGCTCTTGCCGTGCTCGTGGCGATCGGCTCCTTCGTCTTCCGCGACCGGCTCTGGCCCGGGGAGCGGGAGGGCTTCCGGACGAGGGGGGAGGTCCTGGCCTCCGAAGGGGCGGGGCTCTACGCGGAACGCCGCACCTCCGAGGCGGCGAAGACGCTGGCCCGGGCCCGCGATGCCCAGCCGTTCGAGGCCGCCACGCGGTACTTCCTCGCCTTGTCTCTCGTGAAGGAGAACCGCGCGGAAGAGGGCCAGCGGGAGCTGCTCTCGGCCTGGCATCTCGCCCGGGGGCGGGCCGAGCTGCTGTGGCGGATCGGCTGGTTCGCGTGGAAGAAGGACTGGCCCTTCGCGGCGGCGGCATTCCGCGAGGCGGCGGCGCTCCATCCGCAGTACCTGAACCGCGTCTTTGCCGAACTCACCCCGGAGATCCTCCCCCGCGCGGTCCCCGATCGGGACTACGCCTTCGAGACGCTCTCGGCCTGGCATCGCGGCCGCGGTGAGATGCCCGAGGCCATCGAAGCCGCATGGCGAGTCTTCGACCTCAACGGGAGCGAAGGAGCGCTCCGCACGGTGGCCGCCCTCTACCGCGCCGTCGGGCAGGAGGAGGCCGGCCGCCTGGCCTTCGACGCGCGCGGCCTCGAGTGGCCGGAGGGCCGCTGACGGACGAGGGGACCGGTCACTTCTCCCGGACCCACACGGTCATGGGGCCGGGGGAGCGGTTTCCCCAGAGCGCGTAGGGGACGGCGATGAGCGGCGGGTCCGTTCCGGCGGTGAGGACGGTCGCGCCGCCGAGGAGGTCCGGGACGAAGTCGGCGACGAGCGGCGCGGCGGGGGGCAGGACGCCCTCCCGGGGGTCCCCGGGGTTGTCGGCGCCCTCGAGGCAGTAGACGAGGGGGCCGTACCGCAGGGCCACGAGGCCGCGCTCCGCCTTCACCTCGCGCCGGCCGGGCACGCGCCGGGGCACGAGCGGCAGGCGGAGCATCACCTCGTCGCCGGCCCGCCACTGGCGCGGGATCCTGAGCCAGGCGGGACCGGTGATCGCTCCGAGGGGCCGGCCGGAGACGCTCGCGCCCACGGGGCCGGCGCACCAGCCGGGGATGCGCAGCGCGAGCGTGAATTCCGTCTCCGTCCCGGGGTCGATGCGGAGCCGGACCGCTCCGGAGAAGGGGTACCCCGTCTCCTGGACGATGGTGACGCGCGTGCCGGCCAGATCCGCCACCGCCTCGCCCGCCGCGTACTGCGCGACGAAGAGCGTGTCGGCGGAGACGGCGTACAGGTCGCCGGGGAGTTGCGGAAGGAAGCGGGCGAGGTTCGTCGGGCAGCAGGCGCAGTGGAACCAGGAGACCCGCTCGTGCTCCCCGCCGGTCCGGAGGGGGTTCGCGTAGAAGAAGCGGTCACCGGAGAGCGAGACCCCGGCGAGGACCGCGTTGCGCAGGATCAGCTCGTAGGCATCGGCGTAGCGGGAGTCCCAGGTGCCGAGGAGAAGGCGGCGGGCGAGCATCGCGAGCGCGATCGCCGCGCAGGTCTCGCAGTAGGCGTTCTCCACGGGGAGGTCGTAGGGCTCGCCGAATCCCTCGATCTCGCCGCGCGAGCCCACACCGCCCGTGACGTACGCCTTGCGGCCGAGGATGTCCCCGAAGGCGGCGATCGCCGCGGGCAGGAGCCCCTCGTGCTCGGCCATGGCGCAGTACATGTAGAGCGCGCGGACGGCGTGGCCCACGGCCTCGTGCTGCTCGTGGACCGGCAGGTGGTCCTGGGCGTACTCGCCGTAGCGCGGGCGGTTCTCCCCCCGGCCCCGGCGCTCGAGGAAGAACCGCGAGAGGTCCCGCCATCGGGACTCTCCCGTGTTGCGGGCGAGCCGCAGGAGGGCCAGCTCGATCTCCTGGTGGCCCGGAGGGTCCTCGCGTCGGCCCGGTCCGAACTCGCGTTCCACGAGTTCGAGGAACCGCGACGCGGCGTCCATGAGCGGGCCGCCGCCGAAGGCGCATGCGGCTTCGATCAGGTGGCCGAGGCAGTAGAGTTCGTGACTCGATTTCAGATCCACCCAGCGGCGCGAGGGCTCCACGAGCGTGTAGTACGTGTTGAGGTAGCCGTCCGGCTGCTGGGCGGCGACGACGATGCGCGCGATCTCCGCGGCGCGCGGGTGCAGGTCCGGAAAGGCCGCCGCGCCCTCGAGGGTCTTGTAGACGTCCGAATCGTCGTAGCGCCGGCCCACGAACTCCCCGGTGGCGAGTCCGGCGGCGACGGCGAAATTGCGGATGCGGCCGGTCTCCTCGCACCGGTCGAGGCAGGACTCGACCACGCGCCGGGCCGGGCCGGGGTTCCGGAGGCGCACGGCGGAGGCCGGGACGGGCGCGAGCGGGTTCATTTCGCCACCTCCGGGCCCGGGGCGGGCCAGGGGTCGAGGAATCCGAGTCGGCCGGCGAGGAGGGCCGTCCTCATCGGGCCTTCTCCAGGAGCGGCTTCGCCTTGCCCTGCTCCACGGTCACGTGGCGGTCGGTGGGAAGATCGGTGAAGGTCTGCTCGCTGCGCTTCGCGTCGGGCCAGCGCACGGAGAGCTTCGTGACCTTCGCCTCCTTCCCGAGACCGAAGCAGGCTTCCGGCGGGTCCTGGTGGTTCCCGAGGCCCGAGCCGCACCGGAGTTCGCGGATCTGCGTGACACCGCCGGCGGTGACGGCGATCCGCGCGCCGATCCCGGACCGGTTCGCGGTCTTCCCGGCGAGGCGGACCGTGAGCCAGTGGTTCCCGGAGCGATTGCCGATGTCGTTCCGGAAGAGCGCCGGCTCGTTGACGGTGACGCCGCCCATGTACTTGTCCCGGTGGGCCTTCGAGAGCCTCATGAACGAACGGCCCGCGAGTATGTCCGGATCGCCGTCCCGGTCGAAGTCCCCGACGGAGATGCTCCCGCAGCCCTCCCAGTCGAAGCCGGCGGCCTTCGTCGCCTCCTCGAACGTCCCGTTCTCCCTCTGCCGGTAGAGCCGGAGGTACTGGCCGTCCGGGTAGTCGCCCGAGGCGATGAGGAGGTCGAGGCGGCCGTCGAGGTCGACGTCGAGCCACGCCGCTCGGAGGTCGCCGTAGTTGGTGTTCTGCGGTGGCTCCCGGAACTCCCGCGGCGGGAGGATCTTCTGCACCGGGTGGCGCCGGAACCGGAAACCCTCCTTCGGGCCGAGGTTCTCGAGGATGGAGGGCGGATCGGAGGACTCTCCGGCCCAGGCGTGGCAGATCTCGCCGAGGAAGAGGTCGAGGTCGCCGTCGTTGTCGTAGTCGCCCACGGCGCAGTCGAACGTGTTGCCGTTGCTGCGGTAGGGCTCCTCCGGTGGCCGGCCGACCCAGTCCGGGTATCGCCCGTGCGTGATCTCGTCCCCCGCGAAGCCCGTCGCGATCCCGACCTCCTCGAAGGTCCCGTCGCCCCGGTTCCGCCACAGGTAGTTCCACTGGCGGCCGTAGGCGAGCTGGAGGAGGTCCGGCCAGCCGTCGTTGTCGAAGTCGCAGCTCGTCACGCCGTAGCTCGGCCGGGAGGATCTCGGACCGCCGGGCTCGGGAATGGTGAGGAGGCCGGCCTTCTCCGTCACGTCGGCGAAGCCGCCCTTCCCGTCGCCCCGGAAGAGCCGGTCCACGCCGCAGCCGTAGAGCTGGCCATACTGCCGGTACTCCGCGCCCTCGTAGAGATCGAGGTTCCCGTCGAGGTCATGGTCGACGACGGCGAGCGCCATGGCGGCGGCGAAGGAGCCCTTCGCGGTGTAGCCCGATTCGGGGCCGCGCGCGAACTGCCCCAAGCCGTCGTTCAGCCAGACGGAACTGCGGATGCCGGGGTCGCACTCCGGCACGGTCACCCAGCCTCGCGCCGGATCGAGCCGCTCCCACCACGAGTGGACGCCGAGCAGCGCGTCGGCGTCGCCGTCGTTGTCCACGTCGGCGAAGTAGAGGTAGTGGGGGACGAAGGGACCCTTCGCACCCTTCGCCCGGTCCGGGTTCCCGGAGCCGTCGAGGGGGATGCGCTCGATTTCGGGGTACGGAAGGCCGTGCTTCCCGTGCGGGACGAACCGGGCGCCCTTCTCCGAGAGGAGGAACTGCCGCCGGTCGAGGACGACGTCGAGGAAGCCGTCGCGGTCCAGGTCGATGAAGGCCACGTCCGTGGCGGCGCCGGCGAGCCCGGCCTCCTTCGCGACGTCTGCGAACCACGGGGGTTCCGGCGGCTCCGCGGCGACCGGGAGGACGAAGAGGAGTCCGACGGCGACGGCGGCCAGAGCTCGCATGGCGCGAGCATAACGGAATCCGGAGCCGCGCGCTACCTCGGATCAGCGCAGATAGCCGAGACCGCGCAGGGCCTCCGTGAGGTCCCGCGTATCGGCCCGCTCCCCGCGACCGAGCGCGGCGCGCCGGTGGCCTTCGAAGCGGGCCTCGATCTCCGCATGCGCCGCCGCCCGGCGCGGATCGCCGCGTTCGAGGACCGGGGCCGTCTCGCCGGGGTCCTCCGCGAGGTCGAAGACCTGGATCGCCTCCCGGTCTCCGCGCGTCACGCGGAGGACCTTCCGGTGACCGTCGATCACGGCGTGACCCTCGGAGCCGAGGTAGTGAAGGCGCGCCAGGTGGACGCTCGGTCCGCCGGACCCGTCGAACAGCGGCTCCGCGAACCGAAGAAAGTCCGCGGGGGGGCGGTAGCCGGCCGCCTCGACGATCGTCGCCGCGAGGGACCCGAGCGATACGGGGCGGTCGATCACCGCCGGCGCGTGGTCCGGTCGCCGGACGATCAGCGGCACGTGCAGCACCTCCTCGTGAAGGACGTGGCGATGGCCCCAGGCGGCGTGCTCGTAGAACGCCTCGCCGTGGTCGGCGGTCACCACGAGGACGAGGTTCTCGCGGCCCACCCGCCTCTCGACCTCGTCGATCAGCCGGTCCAGGACGTCGTCCACGAAGGCGACCGCGGAGTCCTGGGCGTCCACGAGGGACTGCCGCTCCGCCTCCGGGAGCACCTCTCCCGGGACGAGCGGCGGCAGTCCGCCGAGCGGCGGCTGCGCCAGTGGCCCGGGCTGGGGGCGCCCGGAGAAGAGGGCGTCGAAGGGCGGCGGGGCCTGCCAGGGCTCGTGCGAGTCCATGAGATGCAGATAGGCGAACCACGGCCTCTCCGGCTCACGGTCCGCGATCCACTCGAGGAAGAGATCCGCGATCCGCGACGCGCCCGAGCGGAAGGCGGACCGACCGGGAAACCGGGTCCGGATCTCCCCGTCCACCTGGCGCAGGACCCGGCCGAGGAGGGTGCGGGAGGACGGGCCGTGCCGCTCGACGAAGGAGCCCGGCACGGGTTCGTGCACGCGATCGAAACCCTGCGAGAAGCCGAAACGAGTCCGCACGTAGATGTTGTCGGAGAAGAGGGCCGTGTCGTACCCCGCCGCCTTCAGCACCTCGGCGATGCTCAGTGCTTCCGGGGGGAGGACGTCCCACTCGTCCTCCGCGCCGTGGACGGCCGGAGGAAGACCCGTGAGGATCGTGGCCGCCGAGGGTTTCGTCCAGGGGGCGGCGGCGCGGGCAAGACGGAACCACGCGGACTCCTTCGCAAGGGCCGACAGGTGCGGCGTCGTGTCCCGCTCGTAGCCGCCCGGTGTCGTGTGGTCGGCACGGAGGCTGTCGATGACCACCAGGAGGACCGAGGGGTGGTTCGCTCCCCGTACCTCGGGAGCGGAAGGACCCGGAGACGCCAGCAGCCAGTGGATCCCCGCGCAGAGGCCGCCGAGGAGGAGCAGTCCCGTCCAGAAGCGCGCGGTGGTGAATCGTCGCGTCCCGCGGGTGGCGAGACGCAGCACGACGAGCACGACGGCGAGGAGAACGGCATCGACGGCGAGGGAGACCGGCCGCAGGAATCCCGGAAGCCAGAGGATGTTGGCCGTTGCGCCGAGGAGGAACAGGAGCCCCGCGGAGGTCATCGCGAAGACGGTGCGACCCGCGGAACGGCGAGCCGCGCAGGCGAAGAGGAACCCCGTCGCCGCGCCGGCGACCCCGAACAGGGCGAGGGCCCACGAGAGGTGCCGGAGCAGTTCGGCGCGGGTCGGATCGGCCCCGAAGGCGAACCGCGAGAGGACCGCGTCGAAGAGCGCCGTCAAGAGGCCCGTGGCGATGCCGGCGAGGCCGCCGAGGAGGAAGCCTCCCGCCGCGCGCGCCGCGCGCCCGCCGCCGGCGCGGGGGGCGGCGACCTCCTGGTGTGGGGCGATGGGCTTCACGGGAGGTTCGTCGTCCCGAACTCGTTGCCGGTCAAGTCTTCGAGCTTCAGGTTCGCGGGGTTCCCGCTGCCGAACCGGAGTCCCGTCAGGGCGGTTCTCATCTCCGGATTCTGCCGGGGCCCGCCTCCGGGTCGCAACGAGTTCAAAGCCCGAGTCGCCGGTACAGGTCCGGCCGGCGGTCGTTCAGGAAGCCGGTGCTCTCCCGGGCCCGCCGCGAAAGGCCGGGGTCCACCTCCGCGAGGAGGAAGGTCTCGACCTGCGACGCCGAGGCGAGAACCCGTCCGTACGGATCGAGGAGGGTGGAGTCGCCGGAGTGCGGCTCGCCCGCGCCGACGCCCACGCGATTCACGCCGAGGACGAAGGCGAGGTTCTCGATGGCCCGGGCCAGGAGGAGCGCGCGCCACGCTTCGGCGCGCTTCGCGGGCCAGCTGGCGATCACCACGAAGAGGTCGGTGCGGTCCGCCGCCGCCCGGAACAGCTCCGGGAAACGCAGGTCGTAGCAGATGACCGGTGTCACGCGAACGCCCTCGACCTCCACCGCCGGCAGGGCTTCGCCCGCGGCGTAGTGGAGGTGTTCCCCGGCGAAGGAGAAGGGGTGGATCTTGTGGTAGCGGAGCCGCTCCGAGCCGTCCGGTCCGAGGAGCGAGCAGGCGTTCCGCGGCCGGGGCTCCCCCGGTTCGACGTAGCCCCCGAGGACGTGGACCTCGAGCTTTCGGGCGAGGCCGGCGAGGAAGTCGCGGATTTCCGGCCCCCGGGGCGCCACCTTCGCGGCGTCCATGGAGAAGCCGGTGGCGAACATCTCGGGCAGGACGACGAGGCGGGCTCCGGCCCGGACGGCGCGGGTCGCGAGTTCCTCCGCGCGGCGGAAGTTCGCGGGCGGATCCTCCCAGGCGACGTCGGTCTGCAGGCCGGCGACGATCATGCCCGGACCTTCCGGAGGCGTTCAGCGGCGCGCTTCAGGGTCTCCATCCGTTTGCAGAAGGCGAACCGCGCGAGCCGGCGCGGCTCCGTCCTGTCCGCCGCGTAGAAGCTCCCGGGCGGTATCGCCGCCACGCCGTGCTCGGTGACGAGCCAGCGGGCGAAGGCCATGTCGTCGCCGGGGTGGAGGGCCGAGAAGTCGGCGAGGACGAAGTAGGTGCCCTTCGGCACGGCGACGACGAAGCCGGCATCCCGCAGCGCCGAAACCAGGAAGTCGCGCCGCTCGAGGTACTCCGCCCGGAACTTCTCGAGGTAGGGTCCCCGGAACTCCCTCAGGGCGAAGGCCATCGCCACCTGGAGGGGCGTGGCGGTGGCGTAGGTGACGAACTGGTGGGCGGCCTGGGCGGCGTCCACGAGGTGCTTCGGTCCGCAGCCCCAGCCGACCTTCCAGCCGGTCAGCGAGAAGGTCTTGCCGGTGCTCGAGAGGGTGAGCGTGCGCTCCCGCATCCCCGGGAGCGTCGCGATGGGAACGTGGACGGCGGCGTCGAAGACGAGGTGCTCGTAGACCTCGTCGGCGAGGACCACGAGGTCGTGCTCCTGCGCCACCCTCGCGATCGTCGAGAGTTCCTCGCGGGTGAAGACCTTGCCCGTGGGGTTGTGCGGGGTGTTCAGGACGATGAGCCGGGTCCGCGGGGTGACCGCCGCGCGGAGCGCCGACTCGTCGAAGGCGAAGTCCGGGAAGCGGAGGGTGACGTAGCGGGCGGTCGCCCCGGCCATCGCCGCGCAGGGGCCGTAGGAGTCGTAGGCCGGTTCGAAGAGGACCACCTCGTCGCCCGGGTTCAGGAGGCCGAGCATGGAGGAGCAGATGCCCTCGGTGGCCCCGCTGAAGACCACGACCTCGGTCAGAGGGTCGAAGGCGAGCCCGTAGAGGCGCTCGCGGCTCTCGGCCACGGCGCGGACGAGAGAGACGTGGCCGCGCGAGCGGGGGTACTGGTTCTCGCCCACCCGCATCGCCTTCTGCGCGGCCTCGAAGATCGCATCCGGCCCGTCGAAGTCGGGGAAGCCCTGCGACAGGTTGATCGCGCCCTTCTCGTTCGCGAGCGCGGTCATCTCGGCGAAGACCGAGGTGCCGAACGGCGCAAGTCTTTGTGAGACCAATTTCGCCTCCCGTATCCCGGACCCATGCTAACAGCCCGTCGGGGCAAAGGGTCGCATTGCTGAGAACGTCCCCGGCCCCGACGGGCTGCAGGCCGGGGGTCAGAGATCAAGGATCCCGGCGATCGTTGCGAGGACCGCGGGGTCCTCGGGCAGAGCGGTGTGCGTGCCGGGACCGAGGTCGTGCTCGGTCAGGGCCCCGGACCACGCCGGCTCGTCCCGGAGGAAGACGCTGCGGAGCGGCACGACGCCGTCGCCCGCGCCGTCGGCCATCGCCATGAGGACGCCCGCGAGCTGCTCGGGGGAGAGGAGTCCGGAACCGAGGAGCAGTAGGATGTCCGCGCTGTCGACGTACTCCACGGTGCCGGGACCGGAGTAGGAGATCGCGTGGTAGTCCACGCCGGCCACGGGGCCGAGCGCGTTCAGCGCCGCGAGGGGGCCTTCCGGATCCGGCAGGAGCGGCTCGAGGAGGACGGGGAACGGGTCGTGCCACGGGTAGGTGGGGAAGAAGGTCACGAGGGTGGTGCGGGCCGCGGGGTCGAGCAGCAGGTCGGCGAGCGCGGGGTCGACCCCGGGCACGGGGCCGGCCATCCCGAAGTCCGAGGCCGCCACGCCGAGGTACGCGACGGGGGTTCCCTCGTTGGGCGTGCCGGTGAAGACGACCCGGCGCACGAGACCGCCCGCGCCCTGGGTCATGGCGCTCCGGGTGACGAGGCCGCCCATGGAGTAGGCCACCACGTCGGCGCGCCCGAATCCCGACTTCTTCACGAACCGCTTCAGGGCCTTGGCGAACGCCTTGCCGAGGGCGGGAAGGCTCGGTCCCACGGTCCGGTAGTGGTGGAGCAGGAGGTCCGGACGGACGCCCTCCGCGCTCCAGTCGGAGGGTGAGGCGAGATCGATCCCGGCCGCGAAGTCCTCCAGTGCGCCGGGAGAGACCTCCTGGCCGAGGCCGTGGAGCACGGCGAGCGGGACCGGGAGCGTGCGCTCCACGGCCTCCTCGGCGCGGGCCCCTCCGGTCTCCTCGACCACCAGGTCCAGCGCGAATCGGAGTGGTACGTCGGGTGCGAGGATCCCGAGACTCCGCGGGTCCAGCCGGAACTTCACGGGCTTCGCTCCCGCCTTCGGGAGCCGCCTCGCGAGGAGGACGGGACGGCCGTTCACGTCGCCTTCGAGCCGGACCTCGCCGGCGGCCTCCGTCACGACCGTGGCCGTGACGGAGAGCACCGCGCGACGTCCGTCGGCGATGGTGAGCCCCTCGATGGACGGACCGGCGAACAGCAGGGCGAGGAGGAGCGAGCTCATGGGGCGATCATACCCCGTCGGGCTCCACCGTCTGCTTCCTGCGGGGAATCGAACCGGCTAGCCGTCGTCGCCGATCGCGCCCTCGGGGCAGCCGTCCATGGCCTCCTTCACCTTGTCCAGCTCGTCGCCGGCGGGCTGCTTGCAGACGAATGCGTGGGACTCGTCGTCGGTCATCTTGAAGTTGTCCGGGGCGGTGTCGCAGCAGACCATGCAGGCGCTGCAGGAGTCGTCGACGTAGAACTTGCCCGATACGTTCTCGGGCGTCTTGGCGGCGGGATCAGCCATGGGTAGAGACCTCTCCAAAATCGGTGGAATGGGCCGGAAAGCGGCGGATTGTAGCGCGGACCCGGGCCTCTCCAAAGCAAGGGACGGGAAACGGCCGCATGGTAAGGAGTGCTCCATGGAGACGATCGACCGTTACCGCCGGATCCGTGAGCAGGCCGGCCCCCTCGTCGCGAAGACTCCGGATCCCGTCGCCCGCCGGGCGATGGTGGTTTCGCTGCTCCACCACAAACTGCCGAAGGTCTCCTGGACGGGGTTCTACATGTTGCGGGGCGGCGAGCTCACGCTGGACGTCTGCCAGGGGCCGGTGGCCTGCCCCGTGCTGCCGGCGCACACCGGGGTGTGCTGGGCGGCGATCGACCGGGCCGCGCCGGTCATCGTGCCGGACGTGCATGCCTTCCCGGGCCACATCCCCTGCGACGCGCGCTCCCGCTCGGAGGTCGTCGTGCCGCTCCGGGGACCGGGTGGTCGGATCGCCGGCGTCCTCGACCTCGATTCCCACGAGCCGGCCCGATTCACGGAGGAGGACGCCACGGGGCTCGCGATGGTGCTCGAACTGCTGCCGCCGGCCACGGGCGGGACGCCCGCCGACGCCTTCGCGGACTGCGACGCGGGGATGCTCCGGGAGATCCTCGGGGACTTCGCGAGGAACTGGCTGGCCCACGACGGCGTGTGGTTCCAGGCGGTGGAGAAGGCGCACGGCATGGTCGCCGCGATGGCCGCCGACGCCGAGGCCTGGGGACGCTTCGCGGAGATCGAGGCGAAACGGATCGTTTCGCGGTTCGGTCTGCCGGAAGGAGGGGGGCTCGATACACTCGCCGCGGCGCTCGTCCGCCGGATGTACGCCGCCCTGAACCGCTACGAGGTCCGCCGGGTGGATGAGCGCACGCTCCGGTTCCGCATGGTGGACTGCCGGGTCCAGCAGGCCCGCGACCGCAAGGGACTCGCGCCTTTCCCCTGCAAGCCGGTGGGAGAGGTGGAGTTCTCCTCCTTCGCCCGCGGTGTGGACCCCCGGATCGTCTCCCGCTGCGTCGTCTGCCCGCCCGACGGCCGGAGCGGCGATGGCTGGTGCGAGTGGGAGTTCACCCTCGGCTAACAGCCCGTCGCCGTAAGCTTTCAGGCGCGCGGAGGCCCCACGGAGACGGGCTGCCAGTTACCAGTGTCCCGCAAGTTACCAGGTTGCCAACGTCCCTGGTGGCTGTCAGCGGATGGTGAAGTGGACCGCGGCGTTCTGGCCGGCGGGCGTCACCGCGCGGAGTTCGTAGCGGCCGGGGGGGAGCCGGAGGGGGGCGGGGGCGGCGCCGGGGAGCAGGGCGCCGTTCAGGAACCAGGTCAGGCCCGCCGCGGGCTCCGCCGCCACGAGCACCGTCGCCGTCCCGCCGGGAGCGGCGAAGACCATCCCCGACGACGGCGCGACGATCCGCGGGACCGCCGCCGCGTCGCCCTCCGGGAGAAGCGGGTGGCGGACGGGGATGGCCGGGGGAGGCGGCGGGTCGGCGGGGGAGGCGAGATCGGGTCGGCCAAAGAGGCGCGCGAGCAGCGGTTCGGCGGCCCCCGCGCCGGTGAGGCCGTAGTCGCCGTGGCCCGGGAACCGGCCCGCCCACACGCCGATCGCGAACCGCCCGTTGTGCCCCACGGCCCACGCGTCCCGCCGGCCCGAACTCGTCCCCGTCTTCCACGAGAACCACGGAACCGCGGATTCCGGCCGGCCGGCGAGCCCCGCCGGCGCCCGCTCCCGGCAGGAGAGGATGGTGCTCACCGCCGCCGCGGCCTCCGCGGAGAGCGCCCGCCGTTCGGGAGCCGGTTCATCCGGGAAGAGCCGCGCCGGCCGGAAGAGCCCTCCCCGCGCCAGCGTGGCGTAGGCGTTCGTCAGGTCGAGGAGCCGGACCTCCACCGCCCCGGTGACGATCGCGAGCCCCCCGCGCTCCGTGGCTCCGGCCGGGAGGCCGACCCCCGCGGCGGCGAGGACGCCCGCGCAGCGCGGGAGCCCGATCGCCTCCGCCACCAGGATCGCCGGCACGTTGAGGGACCGGCGCAGCGCCTCCGCCGCGGTGACCGCCCCGGAGAACTTCCCGTCGAAGTTCCGGGGCCGCCAGGCCCCCCGCGCGACGGGACGGTCCGGGAGCAGGGACTCGGGCGCGAGCCGGCCGGCCTCGAAGGCCGCCGCGTAGAGGAAGGGCTTCAGGGCCGACCCCGGGCTCCGGAGGGCGATCGCTCCGTTCACCTGCCCGCCCTCGGGCTCCCCGAAGTCGGTCGATCCGGCGAGTGCGCGGATCTCCGCGGCCGCCACGTCGATGACCACGACCGCGACCTCGCAGCCCACGGGGAGCGTCGTGGCGTGCTCCCGGGCCGCCGATTCCACCGCGCGCTGCAGGTCGAGGTCGATCGTCGTCCGCCCGCCCGCGGGCCGGCGCGCCACGGCGAGGAAGGCGGCGTGCCGCCCGGCGTCCGCGGAGAGCCGCCCGCCCGCGCCCCGGAGCGGCGCGGCCCGGACCGGCGCGCGCCGGGCCTCGTCCCGGTGGGTCCGGGAGATGAATCCCTCCTCCTCCATCCGGAGCAGCACATGGTCCCGCCTCGCCGCCGCCCGGTCCGGGTGGAGGTCCGGCCGCAGGCGGGCCGGGGACTGGGGCAGGCCGGCCAGCAGAGCGGCCTCGGCGAGCGAGAGGTCCGCCGCCGAGCGCCCGAACCAGACGAGGGCCGCCGCCGGGAAGCCCTCGACGTTCCCCCCGCACGGCGCGCGGCACAGCCAGCGCCGCAGGATCTCGTCCCGCGGGAGGAGGAGCGTCAGCTCCACCGCCCGGAACGCCTCCACGAGCTTCGCGTCGAGCGTCCGCGGCCGCGGGTCCAGCATCCTCGCGAGCTGCATCGTGAGCGTCGATGCGCCGGAGACCACGCGCCCGGCGGCGAGGTTCTGGAACGCGGCGCGCGCCGCCGCCATGGGGTCCACCCCGAGGTGGGACGAGAACCCCGCGTCCTCCACGGCGATGACGGCCTCCGGAAGCCACGGCGACATCTCCCCGAGGGTCGCGTCGATCCGCCACTTCCCGTCCGGGGCGGCAAGCACGAGGAGCGGCCGCCCCTCCCGGTCGAGGACCACCGGGCTCTCCGGCGGCGGGGCGAGCAGCTCCTCCGGAAAGGGGAACGCCAGCATGAGCCCGCCCGCGAGGAGGGCGCAGAGGAGGATCCCCGCCCCGCCGAGGCGCGCGAGCCGGAACGCGAAACGGGTGATCCGGCCCCTCACCGCACCTCCGCCTTCCCGCCGCCGTGGATCGAGGAGAGCGCGGGTTCGTACATGCACGACGCCTCCACGGGCGGGAGTGTGAAGCGCCCCGCCGTCACCGCACGCAGGTAGTAGACGAACTTCCGCGGGTTCTTTTCGGCCGTGGCGAAGAGCACGACCCGGTCGTCGAGGAATTCCACGCGATCCGCGGCGGTGATCTCGGAGCGGTTCCGGGCCGCGGAGAGGTCGAGGCGGGGGTTCTCGACCTCGAGCCCCGCGGGGAGGGCATCCACGACGGCCACGTTGCCGATGGGAGGCCCCTCCCCGGACGCGGCGAGGGTCACCTCCACCCGCAGCAGGTCGCCGATCCCGAGCTTCATCGGGTCCGCGGGCTTCCCGGTCGCGTCGAGGAGGACCCGCCGGACGACGAGCCCGCGATCGCCGGTCCGGGTGACGCCACCGGCGAGGAGGCCCTCCGTGGTCAGCGAGACGTAGGCCGAGCCGCGCCCCCGGCAGCGGAGCGAGACGGGTGCCTCCCCGGAGGGGAGGGTGACCTCCGCCCCGTCCGGCGCGAGTTCCGCCGAGAACTCGCCGCAGACGACCTCCAGCCGGAAGTCCGGCGGTTCGGGCTCCGCGGGACCCCGGAGCGTCTGATAACGCGCCAGCGCCGCGATCGCCGCGGCGTTCTCGTACGTGGTCCGCCAGGCTCCTCCGGCCCGGGCGCCGGCGAGGCGGTCCACGAGCACCGTGACGAAGGGGTGGGCCGGGTCCACGTCGAGGAGCACCTGGAGCAGCGCCGCCTCCCCGCTCGCCTGGGAGGCGAGCCGCCCGGAGAAGGTGGGAGGGACGAGGACTCCGAGCGTGTCCCCGGTCAGGATGGAGAGAGCCCGGTCGCGGCGGCCGGTCTCGAAGAACGCGCCGGCGAGGTGCGCGCGACCGGCGATGTCGAGGTCGGGGATCTTCTCGGCCAGGCGGTCCATCCAGCCCGCGGGCGGCCGTCCGAAGGCCGCGAGGACGTGGCAGATCTCCGCGCGCTCGTTCGCCGACGGCGCACGGTGGCCGACGGCGTCGATCTCGCGGGACAGATACGCGGCGACACCTCTCGTGAGCCACGCCGGCGCCTCGTGGCCGTCGCGGGCGGCAAGAGCCAGGAAGCCCGCGGCGTACGTGGTGCCGAAGCGGCACGGCTCGCTGCCGCCCGGCCAGTAGGAGAGGCCGCCGGCCGGCGTCTGCATCGACCCGAGGCGGTCGATCCCGGCCCGGATCATGTCCCGCGCCAGGTCCGCCCGCGCGGCGTCGGCGAGGAGCGCCGGGGCGGCGAGGATCGCCCGGAGCCGGCTCGTCGTCTGCTCCACGCAGCCGTAGGGGTATTCGAGGAGCGCCTCGATCGCCGGACGAAGCTCCACGAGGGGCTCGGCGCCGACGCGGATCCTCCGGAGCGCGCCGACCTCGAAGCCCTCCGGGGCGGGGAGCGCGGCGGACTTGCCGGCGGGGAGCCGCAGGAGCGCCGTCTCCGAGGAGAGCGGGCCGGCCGGCCGCACCGGGAAGGTCCCCCGGATCGAAAGCGGCGCCGCCCCGGCGCGCGCGAGGGTGAGGCGGACCTCCGTCGGCCCGGTTCCCTGCGCCGAGAGGGAGAGCCACGCCGTGGCGTTCCCGCTCCCGGGGACGGCGAGCGGGGCGCCGCTCTCGAAGGAGGCGGCCAGCGGTCCGTCAGCCTCCGCGGACAGCGCGAACTCCACCGGTTCCCCGGTCCGGTTGAAGACCTTCACCGGCACGCGGCAGATGTCCCCGGGGGCGAGGAAGCGCGGCCAGCCGACCTCGGCGAAGAGCGGGGTCGAAAGGACGATCCTCCCCTCGGCCGACGCGTACCGGTCGCCCGCCGCGGCCACCGCCATGACCCGGATGGTTCCCCGCAGATCGGGGAGATCGAGCGTGAAGGACGCGGTGCCGTCCGGGTCCACGGGGCGCGCGGCGAAGAAGAGGACGGCGGCCTTCGCCGCCTCCACCGGGATGGAGGATTTCCGGAGCGCCTCGCGCTCGTGGTCCGCGTCGCCGCCGATGCGCCGGATCCCCGCGGGGAGCGCGACGTCGGGGAGGAGGCGGGAGAAGAGGTCGGCCGTGGCGACGGTGAGGGCCCGGGGGGCGAAGAAGAACCGGAAGGGATCGGGAGTCCGGTAGCCGGACACCAGGAGGACGCCCTCGTCCACGGCGAAGAGGTGGACCACGGGCGGCGGCCCCTCGGAGGGAGGGACCACGGCGACCTTCACCGTGACCGTCTCCCCCGGCGCGGCGGTCTCCGGGACCGCGAGGTCGAGCGGCAGGCGGCCGGTCTCGTGGGCCACCGGCACGAGCGCGAGGCCCGCCGCGCGGTGCGGGCGCCAGTCCGCCGCCGAGCGGTCGAGCGGCCGGAGCACCGTGGCCGAGACGAAAGCCGCGCCCCGCGCCCCGGCCGGCAGGACGACCGGGACTTCCGCCTCCCGCTCCGCGAGGAGGGCCACCTGCGCCGAGAAGACCTCTTCGCACTCCACGGTGACGAGGAGGCGGCCGGGGAAGGGGCTTCGTACCCGCAGGGGGAAGCTCTCGCCGGACCGGACGGGGGAGGCGGGAAGACCGAGTTCCACCCGGTCAAAGTCCCCGAGCGCGGCCAGCGCCGCCTCGCCGGGCCGCGCCGCGATCGCGAAGTCGGCGCGGGTCACGAGGGTGGTCTCGGGGTCGCGCGCCTCGAGCCGGTAGTCCCCGGCCTGGTCGGCGAGGAGCCGGATCGAGCCCTCGGCGGCGGCGGGAGCGGTGCCCGTGGCGAGCACCGCGAAGGACTCCTCGAGGCGCCAGCAGAACCGACCATCCTCCATGAAGTATTCGTAATGGCGGTCCCGGCGGGTGAAGGTCCACTCGAAGGCGCCGGGCCGGGCGGCCCCGTCCTCGGGGCTTCGCGCCACGAAGGGGACCTCGAACTCCTCGCCGGCCGACGCGACGCCGTCCGGCGGCGGCCGGAGGCCGATGTGGCGGCGGGCGGAGTCGAGGACCGTCGCGAGGGACCGGGAGACGGAGCGACTGCCCGGCTCGGTCACCGTCACGGTGACCTCCTGGCGATGGCGGCCGGGGACCTCGGCCGGGGGAAGCACGATCCGGGCGGAGCCTGCGCCATCGAGCACGTTCGGAGGGAGCGCGCCGGAGGGGATCGTCTCCGGCGGGGGCGGAGTGAACCGGTACTCCGGATGCGCCGCGGAGCGGAACTCCTCGGGGACGAGGCGCCACGAAACGGCCAGGGGGAGGCCCGCGGCGGGGAGGCCGAAGAGGTAGCGGGCGTCCACGGTCGCCTCGGCCGCCCGGCCCTCGAGGACGAGTGCCGGGGAGATGTCCGCTCGAAGGTCGATGCGCGCGGGGACGAAGGCCTCGACGAGCGCGGGCAGCGTGGCGAGGCTCTCCTTCGCGCCGGGGAGGCGCGCCGAGATCCGCCACTCGCCGGTCTGGCCGTCGGCCGGCGTCTCGAGGTCGGCGTGGAAGAAACCCCCGGCCCCCGGCACGGCGGTGAGACGGATCGCCTCGTGGCCGTCGGGCCGGGCGGCGGCGATCTCGATCGGGAATTCGGGGGCCGGGGAACCGTCCGGGCGACGGATGATCCCGGTCAGGTGGATCGTCTCGCCCGGGCGCCACACGCCGCGCTCGGCGTACAGCATCACGTCCCAATGCTCGGGCGCCGGCCGGCCGCCCTGCGGGATGTCGTCGAGAAGGCGTCGATCCTCGTCGAGCAGGACGATGCTGCGATCGCCCTCACGTTCGGCGAGGACGAGCCACGGCGCGCCATCGGGGTGGTTCGGGGCCAGGTCGATCCGCGCGAGGCCATCGGCCCCCGTCGTCCCCTCGGCGAGGAGCTGATTCGTGCGGGAGAGGATCGCCACCCGGGCGCCCGGAACGGGCTCGGCGGTGGAGAGGCCGGTCACGAGGACGACGAGCCCCGACCGGCCGAGCTTGGCCGTGATCCCCAGGTCGGTGACGAGGATGGTGCTCTCGGCCCGGATCCACCGGTGCTCGCCGGAGACCTCCACCGCGTAGATGCCCCGGGCTTCGCCGAGAAGGGTGCCAAGATCGAGCGCCACCGTGGCCAGGCGGTTCGGGACGGTTTCGAGGGGGTATTCCCGCGTGAGGACCTCGCGGGAGGTGGCCGACCGCTCGTGACCGGTCAGGTGGGGGACCAGGTTGTTGTCATGGACCCTCGTGGCCCGGACCCGCACGCGGGGGACGTTGGCGGCGGAGACGGTCAGGGCCATGTTGCCCCTCGGGCTGAGGATGCCCGTCGAGAACGGGATGTGGAGCGAGGGCTCGCGAGGGGGGATGCGGCACTCGGCGACGGCGTCCCGCTCCATCCGCGAACCGTTGCGCCCGCAGAGGCCGGCGGGGACGGTGACCGCGGTGAACCACATCTCGAGCGTGCACTGGTCCGGTTGCGGGCCGCTGGTCCGGAAACCATTGAAGCCGATGCCCTGCAGCGTGAAGCCCGAGGCGAGCGGGAGGCGGCGCTCGACCGCCGCGCCCATGGGGCGGTCTCCGCCGTCGCCGACCAGCGCGCCGTCCACGCGCAGGAGGATCTCCGAAGCCCCCGCGGGCCGGGGGAAACGGGCGGTCAGATCCGGACCCGTCGGGAGACCCGGCACGTCCGCCGTGAGGTCCTGGCCGCCGGCGCGGGCGGTGAGCCACTTCGCCAGTTCGGCGGGGCGCACGCGGAGGTTGAACCGGAAGCGGACCGTGATCCACTCCGAGTCGAGGGATGCGATCTGCATGCTCGAGAGGACGGGAGCCCGGGTCCGGAAGGTGATCTCCTGCTTCCTCGCCGCCGGGAAGCCCGCGAGTCCCGTGAATCGCGGGGTCGGCTCGACGCGCCAGACGCGGCCCGGGGGCAGCGGCTCGTCGGGGGTGAACTCCAGCCGGTCAGGGGTCGCGAAGGCGAAGCGCCCGGAGAGGTGCGGGACGAACTGGTAGAGCCCGTCCGCCGGTGGTCCGCCGGGCCCGCCGATCGGCCGCGAGAGGCAGAGCGTGAGCCGGTCCGCGAAGTCCACGTCCCCGGCGGGCAGCGCGGTGACGATCCGGATCGCGTCGGGTTCCGGGATGGCGAGGCGATGCTCGAGCCAGATCCAGCCGGCGAGATTCACGAGGAGGAACGGAAGGACGACAAGGAACGTCTTCGCGAGCGAGGACTTCATGGTGGGCCCCCCGGGAAACGCAGTCCCTGCAATTCCTTAAAAGGAGAACCGGGGCCCGCCCGGCGACCTTACTCGAGTTTTTTTCGCCGGCGGCAAGTCGACACCGCGGGACGTTCAAGACGGCAGGAGGTGTCCATGTCGCGTCTCATCGGAATTGCCGTCCTGGTTTCCCTCGCCGCCGCCGCCGTCGCCGGCGAGGACGGCTTCGAGACCCGCACCTACGACGTGTCGTCCTTCACCGGCTGGGCCGGCCCCCGGGCTCCGTCCTCGCGACTCGGGCCGAGTCCCTCCGGTGGTTTCGACTACGGTGACTTCGACGAGGACGAGGAGGAGGGCTATCTGCCTCTGCCCGTCGAGCGGCTGGCCGATCTGATCAAGGAGGTGGTGGCGCCCCAGACCTGGGTGCGCGGCGGCCGCGTGTGGTGCGAGGGCCGGGGGACCCTCGTCGTGACGAACCGGCCGGAGGTCCACAAGGAGGTCTCGGCGCTCATCGCCGAGATCGGCGCACCGGCCTCCCGGCGGACCCTCGTCACCCTGAAGGCGTT
>JALOQY010000298.1 GCA_025459285.1 Planctomycetota bacterium
CCACCTCCTCCGTTCCCTGTCAAGCATCCGGACGCTTCGACTTCAGGGCGAAGCGCCGTTCGTTGGCCTTCCACCAGGACTCCCAGACTTCCGGGTCGAGCGCGAAGTCGCATCCGGTGAGGTCCCGGAGGCTCTTCCAGGCCTTCTCCCGCACCTCCGCGTCCTTCGACCGCAGCGCCCGGAGGAGGATCTCCACCGCCTCCCGGTCGCGGCGGTAGTTCCGGCCATAGACCAGCATGTTCAACGCTTCGTGGACATCGCCGAGGGCCCGCTGCGTCCGCTTCCGCTCGATGAGCGTGCCGCTCACGAAGACGAACAGCGAACCGACCAGGAGCCGCAGTACCGCCGATTCGAGCCCGCGATCCCGCAGGTCGTTCCAGCCGAGGAACCCGGGCGCGAAGACGACCCACAACCCCACCAGGAACAGGAAGATGGCCAGGGCACGGTCCGCCGCGCCCGCCCGGTTGCGCTGCCCGGAATCACTCATCGGGCGGACCTTAGCACGCACACGCGGCGGCACGTCTGCTATTCTCCGCCCGTGCGACCGAGCGTCCTCATCGTGCGATTGTCGGCCATCGGCGACGTCGTCCACGGTCTGCCCCTCGCGCGATCCGTGCGCCGCGTTCGCCCTGACGCGCAAGTCACCTGGATCGTCCAGCGCGAGGCCGCCCCACTCCTCGAGCGCCATCCCTGGGTGGACCGGACCATCCTGTTCCCGCGCCGCGGCGGGATCAGGGCGATCCTCGACTTCCTCATCCGCCTGCGCGCCGAACGGTTCGACCTGGCCATCGACCTGCAGGGCAACACCAAGTCCGCGCTCGTGACCGCCGCCGCCCCCGCCTTATACCGTCTGGCGCTCCGCCGCTCGGCCCTCCGGGAAGGCACCGCCGGCTTCCTTCCCGCCCGGCGCGCCCCGCGCCCCGCCGGCCCCCACTCCGTGGACCGGACCCTCTCTCTCTGCCGGCTGATGGGAGACCCCGACCCGCGTGCCGAGTTCGGCCTCGACCCGCAACCCGACCGCTCCGCCGTCGCGGCCGCCGACCTCGCCGGCCTCCCCGACCCGCCCGTCGCCCTGTCGGTCGGCGCGGGCAGCGATGTGCGGGAGTGGCCGGACGGCTGCTGGATCGAGGCGGCGGCCGCTCTTCGCGCGCGCGGGAGGGGCGTCGTGGTCCTCTCCGGTCCCCGCCATGCCGCCCGCGCCCGTGCCATCGCCGAGGCGGCCGGCGTCCCCCACCGCGCGGGCACGACCGATCTACCGGGTCTCCTCGCCCACCTCGCCGTGGTGCGCGACCGCGGCGGCGCCCTCGTGGCCTGCGACTCGGCACCCCTCCACCTCGCGGTGGCGCTGGCCCTCCCCTGCGTGGCGCTGGCCGGCCCCCAGGACCCGCGCCGTACCGGGGCCTACGGTCATGCGCACGAGGCCCTCCACGTCTTCTCCGACCTCCGCTGCGCCCCGTGCCTCCGGCGTACGTGCCGCCGGGTCGACGAGCCCCGGGCCTGCATGGCGCGGATCACCCCCGCGCTCGTCCTCGGCCGTCTCGACGCACTCCTCTCAGCCCGTCGCCGTGTCCCAGGGCCGGAAGGTCTTCTTCACACCACCTGAAAGGGAGACACCGGGCCAGAAAGCCCGCGGAATCCGGAGAAATAGCAGCCTGTCGGGGCCGAGGACGATCTCTCCGGTGGAACCCTTCACCCCGACAGGCTGCTACCGGGCCAGCGCCTTCATCATCGTCGCCCCGATCTCCGCCGGACTCTCCGCCACCAGGGCGCCGGCGGCGCGGAGGGCGGCCATCTTCTCGGGCGCGGTGCCCTTCCCGCCGGCGATGATCGCCCCGGCGTGACCCATCCGCTTTCCGGGAGGCGCCGTCACTCCGGCGATGAAAGCCGCCACCGGCTTCTTCATGTGGTCCCGGATGAAGGCCGCCGCCTGCTCCTCCGCCGTTCCCCCGATCTCCCCGATCATGATGACGCCGGCGGTCGCCGGGTCCTTCTCGAAGAGTTCGAGGCCGTCCACGAAACTGGTACCCACGATGGGGTCGCCGCCCAGACCGATGCAGGTCGACTGCCCCTCCCCGAGGTTCGTGATCTGCCAGACGGCCTCGTAGGTCAGTGTCCCCGAACGCGACAGGATGCCGATCCGCCCCGGACGGTGGATGTAGCCCGGCATGATGCCCACCTTGGCCTCACCGGGAGTGATGATCCCCGGACAGTTCGGCCCGATCATCCGGGTCCCCTTCACGCGCAGCGTGTGCATCACGTCCGCCACGTCGAGCGTGGGAATCCCCTCGGTGATCGTGACCACCAGCGGGATTCCCGCGTCCGCCGCCTCGAGCACCGCGTCACGGCAGAAGGCCGCCGGCACGAAGATCAGCGAACAGTTGGCCCCGGTCTTCTCCACCGCTTCCGTCACGGTGTCGAACACCGGCACGCCATGCACCTTCTCGCCCCCCCGCCCCGGCGTCACGCCCGCCACCACGTTCGTCCCGTACTGGACCATGTGGCCGGTGTGCAGTTTGCCCGCTCCGCCCGTGATCCCCTGCACCACGATCCGGCTGTCCTTGTTGACCAGAATGCTCATCGCGACACCTCCCCGGCGGCGGCGACCGCCTTCCTCGCGGCATCTTCCATGGTGGTGGCGGGAATGATCCGGAGTCCCGAAGTCCGGAGGATCTCCCGGCCCTGCTCCACGTTCGTCCCTTCGAGTCGGACCACGAGCGGTACCTTCAATCCGAGTTCACGCGTCGCCGCCACGATGCCCTTCGCGATCAGGTCGCAGAGGACGATCCCGCCGAAGATGTTCACGAGGATCGTGCGGACCTTGCCGTCCTCCAGGATGATCCGCATGGCCTCGGTGACCCGGTCGGCGTCGGCCGCTCCGCCCACGTCGAGGAAGTTGGCCGGCTCGCAGCGCCCTCCCGATACGTGCTTGATGATGTCCATGGTCGCCATGGCCAACCCGGCGCCGTTCACCATGCAGCCGATGGTCCCGTCCATCGAGACGTAGGAGAGGTCGTGCTCCTTCGCCCGCGCCTCCGTGGGGTGCTCCTCGGAAAGATCCCGGAGTTCCGTCAGTTCCGGATGGCGGAACAGCGCGTTGTCGTCGAAGTTGATCTTCGCGTCCAGCGCCATCACGGCGCCGTCCTCCGTCACCACCAGCGGGTTGATCTCCGCGAGCGACGCATCGAGATCCACGAAGGCCCGGCCGAGGGACGAGATCAGCTTCGCCGCCGGGGCGAGGAGCGGTCCCCGAAGTCCCAGCCCGGCCGCCATGCGCCGCGACTGGAAGCCCTCGATGCCGCGCTTCGGAGCCATCTTCTCCTTGAGGATCGCCTCGGGCCGCTCGGCGGCGAGTTCCTCGATCGAGGTGCCTCCTTCCGCGCAGCCCATCATCACCGGCCGCCCCAGCGCGCGGTCGAGGACCACACCGAGGTAGAGCTCCGAGCGGATCTTCGTGCCCTGCTCCAGGAGCACCCGCTGGACTTTCTTCCCCTCCGGTCCGCTCTGCTTCGTCACCAGCGTGTGGCCGAGCATGAGGCCGGCCACCTCCGCCGCCTCGTCGGCGCTCGCGCAGAGGACCACTCCGTGGAGCGGCTTTCCCCGAAAGTCCACGTCGAGAGTCCCCTTTCCCCGGCCGCCGGCGTGAATCTGCGCCTTCACCGCGATCGGCGGGGCCAGCCCCCGCGCGATCGCGACGGCTTCCGAGGCATTCGTCGCCGCGCCTCCCTTCGGCACGGCGACCCCGTACCGGCCGAGGATCGCCTTGGCCTGGAACTCGTGGATTTTCATCGATTCCTCCCGGAGGGATGAAGCAGGGAAGAGACAACACGTCCGATCGGCTCAATGTAGCAGCCCCCCGTGGGGCGGGTCCACATTGCCGAGAGAGGGCTCGACCTCCCGCCGCGCGGCCCGTTCCCCGATGCGGGCAGCCCGTCGCCAGGAGGCTTCCACCAGCGTGGAGGCCTACGCCGACGGGTTGCTAGCCCCCCAGGGCCGCACGCAGGGCCGCCGCCGCCGCCTCGCGTTCGGCTTCCGGCGCCACCGGGTCGTATCCCGCGAGATCGCGCCCGGAGATCGCTTCCAGGGCCCGGTGCGCGCGGGCCCTCACCCGCGCGCTCCCGTCGGACAGCAAGAGGAGCAGCCCGGGGATCCCCGCCGCCTCGCGCCGGTCCCCGACCAGCTTCGCCGCCTCGCCGCGGACCACGGCGTCGGAATCCGCGAGCAGCCGGATCGCCTCGGTTGCGACGCGAGGGTCCTCCACCGGCGCGAGAGCCACCAGCGCCGAGAGGCGGACGCCCGGATCGGGATCGGCCAGGAGATCGAGCCACGGTTCCGGATCCACTGCGGGGGCCGGGGCAATGGCCGGCGCCTCCACCGGCTCCGCCGGCGGCCCGACACTCGCCTCCCGGAGGTGTTCCTTCAGCGCCAACACCTCCCGCTCCAGCATCCCGAGGCGTTCCTCGATCCTCGCGATGGCCACGGCGACCTCCCCGGTCGACCGACCCGCCCGCTCCGCCACCGCCGTGAGCCCCTTCGCCAGATCCTCGTCCGATCTCCGGAGGTCCGCCATCACCTCCCGCAGCGATCCGACTTCCCGGCGGCCCGCCGCCGCGTCCGCCGCGACGCCGCGCACCCGCCCGTCGATCGCCACGAGTCGCGGCCCGAGAAGGAGCACGGCCACCGCCGCGCCGAGCGCCGCCGCCGCAAGGACGGCGAGCGGCCCCACGAAGAGGACCGCCCGTCGCCGCCGCGTGTCACGGGCTCGGCAGGGCGCGCAGAGGAGGACGCCCTCGATACGCCGGGCCACCCCCCTCTCGACGTCCGAGCGGGGGATCGACGCGTCACATCTCTCGCAGAATTCGATCTCCATGGCGCTCACCTCACGAGACCGGTCACCCGCACACTCCCCCGCGTGAAACCGAACCGGAGACCCGGGCTCCACCATCCGGTCCGACACACGCGGGCGGTGCCGTACCCCCACGGCGCCACGTACCCGCCAAACCCGGTGCCCCACCACCCGCGGTCCCGTGACTCGCGGAGCAGCTCACGCACCGCCTCACGCAGTTCGGCATTCTCCCGGGAGAGTCGCTCGCGTTCCCGGCGGTCCTCCTCCGCGCGCGCCACGGCGGCCTCCGCCGCCTTCCGCTCGGCCTCCGCCCTGGCCACCAGCTCCTCCTCGATCCGCTTCTCGCGCTCCGCCTGTTCCCACGCCACCCGCCGTCGCTCGGCCTCCGCCATGAGTTCCAGCGTCTCCGCCGCCGCCGCGAGGCTCGCCCCGAGCCCGGCGGGCGTATAGGAGCGTCCGCCCACCGTGACGAACCCCGCCGCCGCGAGGCGCGCCGCCCGCGCCTCCTCCGCCGTCATCCAGCGGTCCCCGTGCCGTGTCTGCCCGAGTGCCGCCCTCGCTCCCGCATGGTCCGGGTCGATCTTCACGGCTGCGGCGAGAAGCTCCCCGGCTTCCCGCCCCAGCCCCCGTGCGGAGCACCACGCCGAGAGCGCCACGTGCGCCGCGGCATCGCGGGGGTCGAGGCGCGCGCGACGGGCGGAGTACTCCTCGGTGACGTAGGGAACGATCTGCCGCTGCTTGACCTGGCTCCGCCGGATGCGGGTGGAACCGTTGACCATGCGCACGAGCAGATGATCCCCGTCATCGCTCACGACGCCTTCCACGCGCCCCCCGCCCTCGAGGTAGAGGACGTCGGCCCCGGCCGTGGTCACGAGGAGCAACGCACAGAGGACTCCGTGGATCGCCGGTCGCATATGGAACCTCCAGAAGCCATTGTACGCTTCCGGCGACCGTTGTCCCGACAGGCTGCCAGGTTGCGCTCTTCTTCACGAAGACGTATGCTCGGATCATCCGCCCGGGTCAGGCGGTACTGGACTCACCCGCTTCGGCGGAAGTCCCCCAGCCGCTGGCCCGGGCCTGGAACCGCTTCTCGCAGGATCTCGACCAGATCGTCCAGTTGACCCATCTGGCCGGTTGAGGGCAGTTGCCTCATTCGTACGCGTAAGGCGCAATGAAGGAAGCTAGTTTTTCGGATTTCGCGGGCTACCTACCCCGGCGTCTCCTTTTCAGATGGCATGAAGAAGACC
>JALOQY010000299.1 GCA_025459285.1 Planctomycetota bacterium
TGGCCAGGTGCGCTCTCTTCGGTCTTCTCGGACTCGTTCTCCTCTCGGCGTGCGGCGACGGGAGCGCCGGCGCGCAGACCGGCACCGACATCCGCGCGCCGGCCGGGGAGGATCCGCAGAGCTGCAAGGGCTGCCACCGCAAGCTGAACCCCGGTCTCATCGCCGACCTCGAGCGGAGCCCGCACGAACTCCTGAAGGTGCGCTGCGAGGAATGCCACCTCGGCGACCACGACCGGATCTTCGCCGACAAGGGCGAGGTCCCCCCCACCGTCTGCGGCGGCTGCCACGAGAAGGAGTGGAAGGAGTTCGGACAGAGCCGCCACGGCCGTCACCTGAAGGAGGGGAAGCCCAACCCCAACCTCCGCGCCCACTGGTTCACGGTGGGAAGCTGTTCCCTGACCACCGGCTGCCACTCCATCCAGAAGGTCTACCCGGACGGGAGCGTCGGCCGGTGCGGCGGCTGCCACCCCACCCACCTCCTCAGCAACCACGAGGCCCGGAACCCGAGGGTCTGCTACGCCTGCCACTGCGGCGCGGACAACCCGGAGTACGAGGCGTGGCTCACCTCCGCCCACAGCTTCAAGTCCTCCTCCGGGCAGGGCTACGTCGCCGACTGCGTGGAGTGCCACGACACCCACGACGTGAGCCGGGGCATCACCCGCGGCCTCTCCCCCGCCACGAGCAACGAACCCCCGACCTTCGAACCGGTGGCGGTCCCGGAGGAGTTCGAGGCGCAGCGCGGGGAGATGCTGGCCCGCTGCCGGAAGTGCCACGGCACCCGCTTCGCCCGCGAGGCGCTGAACCTCGCCGACCGCTGGCGGCGCCGGGCGGCGGCCCTCGTCACCGAGGCGGGGCGGATCGTGGAGGCCCTCCACCGCGACGGGCTTCTGGCACCGGGGCCCGCCGACCGGGTCCCGAACCCCATCGTCGGCTCGAAACTCCGGCTCGGGGGCGAGCAGATCTACGACTTCGTCATGTCCCCCCCGGAGCGGATCTACTACGACATGCGCTACCACCTCTACCCGAGGCTGTGGCGCAGCGCCTTCCACACCGACCCGGAGCGCGCGGTCTGGGAGATGAACGACGACCTGAAGACGAAGCTCGACGATCTGCGCGAGCTCGACCGCGTGCTCCGCACGCCGGAGGTGCGGTGATGAGGCTCGGCCTGCTCCTCGCCGTAGGGCTCGCGCTGGTCGCCGCCCTCGCCGCCGAAACGCCGGAGTTCGTCCGCGAAAACGTCCCCGACTTCCGGGCCCAGGGCTACACGGGCCACGAGGCGTGCCGGTCCTGCCACGTCGAGCTGTACGACCGCTGGGCGAAGTCGGCCCACGCCCACTCCACCTCCCTCCTCACCCCCGCGAACGCGCCGCCGGAGATGCTCGCGGGCGGGCCGGCCGAACACGCCCCGGGCCGGAGCGAGTTCTCCCGGGAGGGTGACGCCTTCTACGTGACGACCGCCGGCGATGACGGTGTCCCCCACCGCTACCCCGTGACCCACGTCGTGGGGCCGAAGCGCGTGAGCTTCTTCCTGACGCGGATGGAGGACGGAGGCCTGCAGGTGCTCCCGTCCATGCGCGAGGTCACCACCGGCGCGTGGTTCGATTACACCCATCTGATCTTCGGCGTCCCCGGCACGGACTACCAGACGCCTCCCGTCATCCGGCCCGGGGAGCCCTCCTACTGGACGGGGCCGCTGCGCTCCTACGACCGCACCTGCGGCCGCTGCCACTCGAGCGGCCGCCGTGCCGCCGCGCCGGCCCCCGGGGGCGGCACGCGGATGGAGTGGGACCCGCTGCCCGTGGACTGCGAGGCCTGCCACGGCCCGGGCGCCGAGCACGTGGAGTTCTGGAAGAACCCGCCGGACGTCTGGCGGCCCGACCCGATCCTCGCCCTGGGCAAGCTGCCGCGCGACCGGGCGCAGGACGTCTGCCTCTGGTGCCACATGGAGGCCGAGGTCATCTCGGAACACTGGCGGCCCGGGGACGACGCGTTCGAGTTCCTCTCCCCCACGCTCCTCGACAACCTGGAGCGAATCGACGCCTCCGGAAAGCCGCTCGAACTCGTCTACGACGGGCTGCCCTTCCTGTTCTCGGCCTGCGCCGAGAAGGGGAAGCTCACGTGCGTCTACTGCCACGACGCCCACGGCACGCACCACACGGCCGATCTGCTCGTGCCCCCCGACCGCACCGACACCCTGTGCACCGGCTGCCACTTCGAGATCGCGGCGAACGCCAGGGCCCACTCCCGCCACGAGGCCACCGGCACCGGCGGCGCCTGCGTGGCCTGCCACATGCCCTACCTCGCCATCGAGCGCGGCCACGGCGTGGTCCGGGACCACACCATCGGCAGCCCGCTCCCGGACCTGTACGGGGGGCGCACGACGCTCGACGCCTGCCACTGGTGCCACTCCCGCGCGAGAGGCGCGCCGCCGGACGCCCCCCTCATCGCCGAACCGGAGGTCCTCGCCGCCTACCGCGCCTGGTACCCCGGGGCGAAGCTCCGTCCGGGCTGGGTCCGGGCCATGGCCGGCGGTCGGGAGGGCCACGCGTCGGCCTTCGATCCCCTCGTGCAGGCGGCCCGCTGGCGGGCGAACCCCCGCCTCGTCCGGGCCTCCGCGACGAAGCTCCTCGGGAAGTACGCCGACCGGGCCCTCGTGTTCCTCATGGACCTCGCCACGGACGACGACAGCCTCGTCCGCCGCTCCGCCGTGGAGGCGCTCGGGAACACGCGCCACCCCGACGCGGACCTTTTGCTCCTCGCTTCGCTCACCGACCCGTCGGCGGCGGTGCGGTTCTCCGCCGCCCGGACGGCCCTGGCCGGATGGGAGCGGGTGCGGGGCAACCCGGAACTCCTCGCGGCCGTCCTCCCGGTCCTCGAAGAGGATGCCCGGGCCATGCCGCAGGACGACTCGCGCTGGTTCCGCCTGGGCGCGGCGCGCTCCATCGCCGGGGACGACCGCGGCGCGCTCCAGGCGTACGAGCGCAAGCTCGCGATCGACCCCTACGCGGCCCACGTGCGCCGCGCGGTCCTGGAGATCCGGGCCCGCCTCGGCGAGTGACCCGGCCGGACGCGCGGACGCCGGTTCCCTTCTTGACCCGTGTCCTCCGGCGCGCCGAGAATGGCGACCGCACACAAAAAGGGAGCCACGTCCGATGAAACTGACGGCCGTTCTCGTCCTCCTCGCGTTCGCGCCGAACCTCTTCGCCGCGGTCATCACCCTCGACAACGGCGACCGGGTCACCGGCGACATCGTGCAGATCGAAGGCGGCAAGCTCACCCTGAAGACCCCCCGGATGGGCGAGGTCGTGATCGACATGGGCGGGGTCGCGAGGATCGAGAGCGACACCCCGGTCGCCGCGGTCCTCGCCTCGGGCGACCTCGTGATCGGCACGGTATCGACCCCCGCGCCGGGCCGGATCCGGTTCACCAACTCCTCGGGGAGCTTCGAGTCGGCGGTGGCCGACGTACAGCGGATGCGGCCGGCGGCCGGCATCGATACCGGCGACGGCGCGTTCCAGGAGGCGCTCGCGCTCTTCGAGGGGCCGGACCGCTCGCCCTGGTCCGGGAGCATCGAATTCGGCGGCTTCTACTCCTCCGGCAACACCGACCGCAAGGGCCTGAACATCGCCGCCAACGCCGTGCGGGAGACCCCGGACGACAAGTTCGCCGTCCACTTCCACAACCTCTACGCCGAAGAGAGCGGCGAGCGCACGACGAACGAGCAGTACCTCTCCATGCGCGAGGACCTGAAGTTCGACCCGTGGTACGCCTTCGTCCTGCTGTCCTTCGAACGCGACGAGTTCGAGGAGATCAACCTGCGCGCCATGCTCTCCCCCGGCGTCGGCGTGAAGATCTTCGACGGCCCGGACTTCCGGATGAGCGCCGAGGCCGGCCCGACCCTGACCTTCGTGGACTACAAGGACGACTTCTTCGACGACCCCGACGAGGACACGTCGCAGTACTACATCGAGGCGCGCGCCGCCCTGCACGCCGAGTGGAACATCCTCGGCGACGCGCTGCTCTATCAGGACCTCGCGTACTTCCCGAACTTCTCGGAGGGCGGGGAGTGCCGTGTGATCTCGGAGACCGGCTTCTCGAAGCCCCTCTCGGAGTCCCTCGTCTTCAAGATCGCCGCGATCAACGAGTACAACTCGATGCTGGAGAACCCGCAGAAGAACCACGACCTGAAGGTCATCGCGTCCCTGATCTTCAAGTTCTGACCGCCGCCCCGCCCCGGCACGTTTTCGGATTCGCGGCGGCGCCGGCGTACCATGGCGCCGGTCCCGGGGGTCGGGCCGGTCGGGCGGCCGCGCCCCCGGGGGACGTCCAGTCATACCCGTCAGTGGAGTGGGCGTGTTCGTGATCGGACAGGCAGATCTGCGGGCAGCGGGCCGGGACTTGCCGGGACCGTCGTCGGTCCGGGCCGGGGCCGACCGATGATCACTCCCGAGGAAGCGCGGCGGCGGCGGTTCACGCTGGTGCTCTCGATCACGTTCGCCCGGATCCCGCTGGCGATCACCTTCGCGGCGGTGGAGATCCTCCTCCCGCCGGACCTGCTCCGCGCCGGCATCGGACTCCTGCTGATCCTCCTGATGGAGACGAGCGACCTCCTCGACGGGATCCTCGCGCGGAAGTACGCGGTGACCTCGGAACTCGGGGCGATGTCCGACCCCTACTCCGACAGCACCTCCCGGCTCATCGTCTTCTGGGCCTTCGCCTGCGAGGGCTCGGCGCTGGCCTTCGTGCCCCTCGTCATGGCCCTGCGCGACGTCACGGTGGCCTACAGCCGCATCCTCCTCACGCGCTACGGACGCTCCGTGCGCGCCAACTGGAGCGGGAAGATCAAGGCCGCGGTGCAGGCGGGAGCGGCCATGGGGCTCGTCCTGAGTCCGCTGGTGATCGAGTACACCGGCCGGTGGCCGCAGATCACGATCAGCTGGATCACCGCCGTGGTGACCGCGGCGTCCGCGGTCCAGTACGTGGCCTCGGCCTTCGCGGCCCGCGGCGCGGGCCATGGCAGCCCGTCGGGGTAGAGGACGATCTCCCTGTTGCGGCCCTTCACCCCGGCGGGCGGCCAGCCCGGAGCAGGCGGTCCACCGCCTCCGCGAAGCCCTGCCCGCCCGCGGCCCTCGTCACGAAGGCGGGCAGGCACTCCATCCGGTGGACCCACTCGCGGACATTCGCGACCCCGATCGAGAGCGGGAAGGCCCGGAACATCGGGACATCGTTCGGGGAGTCGCCGAGGTAGACCGCCCGGTCCGGCTCCAGGGCGCCGCCGAGCAGCTCCGCGCAGGCGCGGCGGCACATGGAGAGCTTGTCGAAGTCGCCGAACCAGCCGTTCACGTGGATCGAACTGACCTTGGCCGTCGCCCCGTGCCGGCTGAAGACCGCAACGATCCGGCCGATCGCCTCGTCGGGAAGCGGCGGGACCTCCTCCCGGAAGTCGATCGCCAGGTCGTATTCCCGATAGGCCTGGTCCGCCGAAACCGCGCAGCCCGGGACCTCCCGCAGGACCTCCTCCCGGATCAGGGCGAGCTTCGCCGCCGCCCCGGGTTCCCGGGGGGCGCGGATCCGCCGCATCCGGCCGTCCTCGCAGGAGAAGGCCAGGGCCCCGTTCTCCCCCACCACCGCCGAAACCGGCCACATGCGGGCGAGGTGGTCGCACCATCCCCCGGGCCGGCCGGTCACGAGGACGACCGCGATCCCCGCCTCCCGGGCCGCCGCGACGGCGGAGTAGGCCTCCGGCGGGATCTTCCCGCCCGTGGTGATCGTGTCGTCGATGTCGGTGAAGAGGGTCCGGATCGACCGGCAGACCTCGTCCGGCATCTCGTCGAGCGGGCGCATGCTCATGGTCGGCGGGCAGAGCTTACCGGCGATCGGATCCGCGCGGGGAGGGAAGTCCGACCGGCGGGGGCCGGCCGGCATGGAGCGTCCCGGAAGTTCCCCGTCACACCGAGGGCGCCGATGCGCCCGGGATGCAAGGAGCAAGGAGGGAGCAACCCCTATGGGTTGTGACCGACGAAGCGACGCGGCAGCCCGGGATGCAGCGGCCCCCGAATGTAGGCGAACTTCCGGGACGCTCCATAC
>JALOQY010000300.1 GCA_025459285.1 Planctomycetota bacterium
GTGACGGAGGGGAGCGCGCAGGAGGAGGCCGGGCTCTACCGGACGCTGGAGTTCGCGCTGAAGGTCACTCCGCTCGAGGCCGGGGAAGTCCCGATCGGCGGGGAGGTGGGGCTGGCCCTCGTCGCGGGCCGGGAGCGCCGGCAGGATTTCTTCGGGCGGGTGGTCCTCGTCCCCTCGGGGAAGGAGCACCGGTCCGACGCGGGAGCGGCGGTCTACCGGGTGGAACCGCTGCCCGCGCAGGGGCGGCCGGCGGGCTTCACCGGCGCGGTGGGGCGGTACGCGATTGCCGCGACCGCGAGTCCGGTCGACGTGAACGCCTTCGATCCGGTCGAGGTGGCCGTCACCGTTACCGGGGACGGACTTCTCGACCGCCTTTCGCTGCCGCGCTACTCCGACTTCCCGGAGATCGCCCGGGACTTCGAGATCGACGCCGACGCGGACCCCGGGAAGGTGGAGGGGGGGGAGAAGCGGTTCCGGGTGGTCTTCCGGCCGCGGTCCGCCGCGGTGACCGCCCTGCCGGCGCTGCCCTTCCCGTACTACGATCCCGCGGCGAAGCGCTATGAAGTGGCGCGGTCGGCGCCCATACCGCTCGTCGTGCACGAGGTGAAGACGGTGCGGCCGGAGGAGGCCGTGGGGCCGGCGGTCCCCGCCGGGGGAGCGGCGCCCGCCGGACCGGTGCGCGCTCTTGTCGGGATCGCGGCGAACTACGACCGATTGAGTGGGGAATCCGGCCGGCTCGCTCCCCCTCCGCCGCTGTTCACGCCGGGCTTCATCACGCTCCTTGCCGTCCCTCCGCTGCTCGCGGGGCTCGCGTTCCTCGTGGCCGCGCGGCGGCGGCGCGGCGGGACGGTCCGGGGGTCGGCGCTCGGGCGGGCGCTCGATCCGGTGCGGGAGCCGGAATCGGCGGAGGAGGCCGCGGGGGCCTTTGCCCGGTACTTCGCGGAGAAGCTCTCCCTGCCCGGCGGGGAGCTGACCACCGCGGAGCTGGGGACGGCGCTCTCGGCGCGCCTGGTTCCGCCGGAGGTGGCCGGCCGGATCCTCGCGGCGCACGAGCGGATCGTCTCGGCGCGGTTCGCCGGGGGCGGGGGGGCGCCTGCGGGCTGGGCGGACGCGCTGCGGGAGGTCGATCGATGCCTGCCGTGATCGCCCTCGCCCTCTCCGTGCTCTTCGCCGCGCCGGACGGCCGGTTCGAGGAGGGGCTCTCGCTGTTCCGGCAGGCCGCCGAGGCGCGTTCGCCGGAGGGGTTCCGGCGGGCGGCGGAGGTGTTCGAGTCGATGGCCGCGGAGGGCGTGGCCGACGCGCGGCTTCTCGTGAACATCGGGAACGCGAGGGCCTTCGCCGGGGACGCGGGGGAGGCGGTCCTCGCGTATCGCCGCGCGCTGGTCGTCGACCCCTCGGACCGGTCTGCCGGAACCGGAGGACGGGGCGGGTTCGGGCCTCGTGCGGGCGCTCTTCTTCTGGCACGATTCGCTGTCGATGGCCGCCCGGCGGGTGCTTTTCGCCGTGCTCTGGCTCGCCGGCTTCGCCCTCCTCCTCCGGAAAGCCGGGAAGAATGACCCAGGGTCAATCTTCCCGGTTTTCGCCGTCGTGTGCCTGCTGGCGGCGGGGGCGCTCCTCGCCTCGCTGGCGATCTCCGATGCCGAGGCCCGCGGGCGGGAGGAGGCCGTGCTCCTGACGCGGACCGAGGGCCGGACCGGGGACGGCGACTTCTACTCCCCCTCGCACTCCGCGCCGCTCCCGGCGGGGGCGGAGGCCGAGGTCCTCGAACGCCGGGCCGCCTGGACCCATGTCCGTCTCCGCGACGGCTCCACCGCCTGGCTGCCCGCCGCCCGCCTCGCCCCGGTGATCCCCTCCGCCGGCCGCTGAGTCGGGCGCGGGTTCGTCGAGACATCGGCCGGAGCGAACCACCAGCGGCCGGGGCGGATCATCCCGTTCTCGTCCACGATCAGCGGGTCCGGAATGCGCGCGCGCGGGTCGTCAGCGAGCAGAACCGTCACCATCCGCGTCACCAGTGAGTTGCCGGGTAGCGCGATCTCGACCTCGACCAGCCGGCCGGCGAGGGTGGCCAGGCCCGGGGGCAGCGGGAGGTACGTGAAGCCCTGCTCGTCCGTGACTCCCGCGCCGAGCGGCGTCCCGCCCACCATCCGCACCTCGACGGCGCAGGATGCGAGCGGAAGGGACCAGCGTCCGGCGGGCAGGACGACGGTTACCTCGGAGGGTGGCAGCGCCTCTTCGGTTCGCCCGCGGGCGAGGGCGTCCCAGGGCGTCGCCTGCGGGAACCAGCAGAACGCGCCGAGCAACCAGACGCCGGCCATGAGCATGTACACCGGGACCCCGAATGACCCCACCTCCGCGGGGGACGGCACGAACGGCTCCAGAACGACGGCGAGCGGGGCCGCGGCGAGGCACAAGATCCCCAGGGGCAGGGACGCGAACTTCCGTCCGAGGTTCCACCGGTACAAGGTGCGGACACCTTCGATCCGCACGCAGCACTCCGTGTCCCCGGGGAGCACCACCGGCAGCCGTACGCAGGCCCGGAGTCGCTCGCCGGGATCTCCCTCGATGAGCAGCACCTCGGGGCCGCCCGTCCGGCCGGGGGCGTCGGCGACCCGGTATCGCTCACCCTCGGTCCAGGCGCACGAGGCAACGGCGAGGAGGAGCGCCGGCAGGAGCCTGATCGCATGTGCGGCCGGTCTTCGGGGTGTCATGTCGGACCGCCTCCCGGTGAGGAACGCCATGTGCGTCGGCGGGGAAGCCGGCGCTGCTCGGTGCGGGGCTTCGGGCGCGGCCATTCTACTTCCTTCCCTCGACCGGACCCGGGTCTCACCCATGTTGGCACAGAGGGGGCGGCCTCTCCGCGGAACCGCCGGGAGGGCGCGGGAGGCGGGGGCGGTCCCGGGAGGCGGCCGTTCGGACCGCGTCCTCCGAACGGACGGCGTCACTCACCCGTTTGGTAGAATTCCGGCATCCGGAGGGTCTCCCATGCTCCGCCCCCTCTCCTTCGCCGCGCTCCTCCTGCTCGCCGTCGCGCCCCTCCCCGCCGTCCCGGAAGGGCCGCCGCGGGTCCTCGTCCTCGGCTTCACGACCCGCGGCGCGGCCTTCGACCGCGACCCGGGGATCGCCGAGGCCCTGGAGATCGTCGCCGAGGAGTGGCTCGGCCGCTGGTTCGACCCGGTTTCGGCGGAGGAGCTCTCCCGCGCCCCCTCCTTCTCGGTGGGTGGCTGGATCGGGGATCCCGAGGCCCGCATCCGCCTGGCCCGGGAGGTCGGCGCGGACCGGTGCGTCTGCGGCTGGGTCGCCGCGTTCGGGGAACGGTTCATCCTCGTGCTGGAGGTCATCGAAGAGGAGGGGGGGCTGCCCGGGGTCGTCGTGCGCGAGGACTGTCGGGGGATCGAGGCCCTGCCCGACGCGCTGGAGAGGGCGCTCGCCCGCGCCTTGTCGCCCGGTGACGACGGCTCCCCGCCAACGGCCATCTCCCACACGGCGCGATGGCTGGCCGAGAACCTCTTCGAGGACGGCCTGCTGGACCGGTGTCCGTCCCCGGACGTCAAGGAATTCCGCCGGCTCCTCGACACGCCGCAGCCGGCCACCGCCGCGGAGACCGAGCGTCTCGTGCAGGTCTTCATCGCGGTCGTGACTCACTGGAACCGATTGCGGAACGACCCCGACTATCGCGCGGAGTGGGAGTGGCGGACCCGGGTCTCCATCGACCCGGTGCTCCGGAACTGGCGGTTCGAGGTCGCGCGCCGCGGCCGCTTCCTCGTCTTCGTGGACGGGAGCGTCCCCCGGGCCGCCGACCTCGCGGAGAAGGTCGCCGGGATGCTCTCCGGCGTGCGGGAGGGTCTGCTCTCGCTCCTCGATCTCCCGGCCGATCCGCCCCCCGGCCGCCTCCATCGCGTCATGGTCCATCGGAAGGAGGAGCATCGCCGCTCCTGCTGGGGGGAGCCGGAGGCGCCGGTCACCGAGGGTGCCGGGTGGTTCTACAGCCCCGCGGACCAGTGGGTCATCGCCTTCGTGGACGCTCCGCTTGCCATGGAAAGGTGGGACGAGCCGGCGCTCCGCAATCTCCGCCACGGCGCGGTCCACCAGATCCTCCATGCCCTCGCGAAGACGGAGGCGGAACGAGCCGGGGGCGAGGACGTCCCGTGGACCGACGGCGCGCTCGTTTCCGGGCCGTTCTGGCTGAAGGAGGGCTTCGCGGGACTCGTGGCGGCGATCCTCCCGGCCGGCGATCCCGCGGCGGCCCTTTCGACGGCGGACGGCCCGCGCCTTTCGGAGTGGGCGGCGGCGCAGAAGGAGCGGCAGCCGGCCTTCACGCTCGCCGAACTGCTCGCCGAGCGCGACACCGGCTCGATGCTGCGGACGGCGGCGAGGAAGGGGCTCGCGAACCACCAGGGCGTCGCTTCCCTCTTCCAGACCGGGGCCGTGCTCTTCTGCGGATGGCTCGCGAACGGCCGCGACGGGGCCCTCCGCCCGCTCCTCCTCGAGGCCGTGCGCTCGGGGATCCGCGGCGCCGTCGACGACGCGCGGTTCGTCGACGGCCTCGGGGGCGACCTCGCCGCCGTGGAGGCCGAGTGGCGCGCGTGGATCGAATCCGCCGGGTCATGATTCGCTTCCACGTTACGATGAAGAGACCTCGCGGTCCACGGGAGACACCGATGATCCGTCACGTGCTCGTCGCCCTCGTCGCGGTTCTGCTCCTCATGTCAGCGGGTGGTGCGGCCCCTTTGAGCCTGCCTGCGTCCGCCGGACCGGGAGCCGAGCCGCCGGCTGCTCCGGACGCTCCTCCCGCGGCGCCCGATCCCGCACCGCCCGGCGGCGAGGGACCCGGAGCGGAGTTCGTCGGGAAGTTCGCCGAGAACCTCGTGGCCGCCGAATTCCTCGCCGGCTACGACCTCATCGCGTGGTGCTCGGGCGACGCCTTCTTGGCTCTCCCGGCGGGAGACCGGGAAGGCACCACGAACTGGTTCTGCTACGTGGAGAAGGACCAGTGGCACGCTGTCTACGGGAAGTGGGACGGCGAAAAGGCGGAGTTCCGGCGGATGGTCCACTTCCGCCTCGATCCGTCCGGGAAGATCGTGCGACTCGACGACCTGTCCGGTCGGGACTTCGACGTCCCGTACTGCCGCGTCCTCGCCGACAGCGGCCCCCGGTTCAGAGCCGTGAAGGAGTCCGGAAAGGCCCGGTTCAACCCGTACCTGCGCCCGGTGAAGGACGGCATCGAGACGTGGGCGCTCCCGCCGGTCGTCGAGGGGTTCCGCATTCTCCATGGCGTCTCCTACCGCTGGCGGTACTCCGCGGATGGGAAGGAGTTCAAGGGCGAGGATCGCTACGGCGGCAACCTGCGCGCGGTGACGCCGGCCCCGGACAAGGTCACGTTGATCGGCGACCCCGAACAGGAGATCCCGACCGTCGGAGACATCTTCGTCGTGCTGCGCTTCGGCGACCGGTTCTTCGCCCTCGGCATCCTCTCCCGCTTCGGCTACTCGATGGTGATGAGCGGGATGTGGGTCCACAACGCGGTGGACGATGACCCCGCGCCCAGGACGGAGTCGGCACCGGCGAAGAAGCCCGGCTCGACCGAGGCGGAAGGTCCCGCCACGAAGTGAGGGCGGGAAGAATGACCCAGGGTCATTCTTCCCGCCTTTTCGGTGGGGCATACCGGCGGCGGGTTTTACAGCACTTCGACACCGGCGCGCCGGCCGGCCGGCGACAATGGGCGGACCGGAGGTGGCCATGGTCCGCAAAGTCCTGCTCGCCGTCCTGTTCTCGCTCTCTCCCGGCGGAGACCTCGCCGTCGAGGTCCGCCTCGGGGCGGCCGTCGTGCCGTTCGGGGGCCAGGTCCGGTTCACCACCCGCATCGTGAACCGCGGCGGGGCGGCGCTCTGCTACTACGAACCAGCCCACGCGACCATGGACTGCTTCCCCGGGGTGCGCTTCGTCCGGATCGAGGACGGGCGGGAGTTCCTCCCGTGGAACCCGCCGTACCAGACGATGGTGAGTGAGGGGCTCGTCGGGGCGGTGCGGACCCTCGACGCCTGCGCGGCGAGCGATCTCTCGTATACCCGATCCCGGTTCCTGCCGGCCCGCGGCGGCGACTGGGGACAACCGGTACGGCTGCCGCCCGGAGAGTACCGGGTGGTGGCGATCTACGAGAAGAAGGACGACCTCGTCCCGTTCAACACGGGGGGGTTCGAGGAGGAGCTCCGCCCGTGGAAGGGGCCGCTGCCGCTCTGCACGGGCCGGATCGAATCGGAGCCCGCCCGATTCAGGGTGGAGACGCCTTCGGAGCCGTGGGTCGAGCTTCGCCAGCCCGATGAGGGCCGGCCCGAACTCCTGGTTTCATGCTTCAACCCGACCTCCGCGGAGGCGGCGATCCCCGGCGTGGCGATCCTCGAGGCGCACTCGAAGATGTACGGCGGGGGGGAGGCCGAAGTGGCGTTCGCAACGGCCGTCGCCATCCCGGCCCGGGGGCACCGGGAGGAGCGCATCGATCTCCGGCGGCTCACATTCCGCACGCGCCGCGGCCCCCGCGGCCTCCATGAGATGATCCCCGAGGGCGCGACGTGGTTCCGGCTGTCGTTTCGCGATGGCTCCGGCGCGGGGACGGCGAGCCCCGACGGGATCTTCGGTACCGTTCCGCCCCCGGAGGACACCGGCCTCGAGGGGATCGGCGTCACCGTCTCGGCGGAGGACACGGTGCTCACGGTGACGATCCGCAACGACGCGAAGAGCCCGGTCCGCGTCGTGCGGCGGCTCGCGTACCCGAACGACGTGCTCCTGCGGATCGCGCGCGCCGGCGGCGACGACCGGGTCGGGAACTCGGTCACGCGGACGGCCCCGGAGTCGCCCGACGGCCTGCTGCCGGTGGGGGGGAGGGATCGCTGGGCGTCGCCCGGGGGCTCTCGTTCGACGGGGACCGGTTCGAACAGGTAAGCGGACTCACGGAGTCCGATTTCCGGGTGCTCGCGCCCGGAGAGTCGCTGGCGCGGACGCTGGATGTCGGTGGACTCGTCCACGGCGGACTGCCCCCGGGCGAATACTCGGTCCGCGCGGCCTACCGCTCCGTCGAGTCCGGGTTGCGGCTCGGCTTCGCGGAGCCCGTCCCGACCGGCGTCCGGTGGTCCGCGCCGGTCCGGGTCGTCGTTGCCGGGAAGTGACCGGTCCCCCGCGCGGCCCGAGGCGTTACCGGTCGCCCTCGCCGGAAATCCCCGGCCGGCCGGGGCCTTTCAGGAGGCCGCGCCGGGTCGGGGTCCGGCGGGCGGGTTTTTCGGGGGGGCCGGACCCGCGGCACGCCGTCCGCCTGCGCGACCGCTCCACCGCCCGGCGGCCCGGAAACCGCCTCGGCCCGGTGATCCCCTCCGTCGGCCGCGGATCGGAGCGGGTGTTCGGT
>JALOQY010000301.1 GCA_025459285.1 Planctomycetota bacterium
ACCCTGACCTCCTTCACCGTGCTGGCCGGGGCGGTCCAGGCCAGGTAGAGGGTGACGTCGGGGCTCGTGGTGTAGGGGGCGCCGCCGTTGATGGACACGGACCCCGTGATCTCCAACTCCTTGAAGAGGTGGACGGCGCCGCCATTGCTTCCGCCGCTGGAGTCGTAGGGGGCACCCACGACGAAGCCGTAGAAGTCCCCCGTGGAGGTGTCGGTGAGGGAGCAGATCGCGATGCCGAACCCGACGTAATCCGACTTGCCGTGGACCGTGAACAGGACCGACCCGTCATAACCGGACCACGCCCGGGCGCCGCCGCTCCAGTACCCCTCGGGGCTCACCAGGTACTCGCCGCCGGCGGCGAAGTCGTCATAGCCGTCCCCGTCGAAGTCGCCGAGTCCGCAGACCGACCAGCCCAGGTAGTAGTCCGTGGCACCCGTGTCCCCCGCGTACAGGGTGTAAATCGTTCCACCGTCCGCTCCGGAGATGACCTGGATCACACCGTAGTATCCGTACGGGGTGTTCCAGTCATAGGGGGCCCCCACGACGAGATCCGGGTAGTCGTCGTCGTTCACGTCGCCCGCGTAGGCCACGGACTGACCGTAGTAGCCATAGTCCGTGCTGCCGTAGAACGTCGCGATCTGCTTGCCCGCCTGGCCGGAGAAGACCATGGCGTAACCCGGGTAGGTCCCCTGGCTCGAGTCGTATCCGTAGCGGGCACCCACGGCGAAGTCGCCGTAGCCGTCCCCGTCCACGTCCGCGCCGCCGGCGACCGCACAGCCGAACTCGTCGGAGTTGCTGCCGGCGTTCACGCCGTAGACCGTGTAGATGTTGTTCCCGCTGGAACCCGAGAAGACCATGACGTGGCCGCTCTGGACCTTGCTCGTGTCATAGCCGTAGAGGGCGCCGACAGCGAAGTCACCGAGGCTGTCCCCGTCGAGGTCGTCGATGCCGGCCACCGAAAATCCGAAATACTCACCACCGTTCATCCCCTTGATGCTGTAGGCCTCCTTCCCGGCCGAACTGGTGAAGACCTTCACGTAGTCGGAGTACTGCGTGCCGACGATGAACTCGGGGAGGCCGTCGCCGTCGAAGTCGGGGATTCCCGCGACCGACCAGCCGAAGTCGTCCCCGCCGTTGCCCTTCAGCTCGTAGATGGTCGAGCCGTCGACGCCGGAAAGCACCTTCGCCAGGCCGACGCCGTACAGCCCGACGATGAAGTCGTCGTAGCCGTCTCCATCCTGGTCGCCGACCGCGGCCACGGAGCACCCCATGTAGCCGTAATTGTCCTTGCCCGAGATCTTGTACTGCTCGCCGAACGGTCCTCCGGCAGTGCCTCCGACCAAGGCAAGAAGGACCGCCAGAAGGACGACACACCGGATCGCGGTTTTCACGCTGACCTCCCGCCCGTTCGCCCAAACACCAGCTCTCCCCCTTGTCCTCGAATTCTATCTGGAACCGGCCGGAGATACCGGGAAAATGGGCCCGTCCGGGAGTCTGTCGACCAGGTTGTGGCCATCCCCCGGCCGGGCACGGGGACGTACGTACCCTTTCACCTTTTCGTCCCGGGAGGGTGGCCGCGGCCCGCCTCCCGAATCGGGCGGGCCGCCAGGGTCGGTGGGACCCGTGCGGCCCGCTGCTCGGAAACCTCTGAGACGCGGCAGGCTACGGCTCGATGAGCCTGGCGCCCTTCGGGAGCTTGACGCCGGCGGAGACCGTCACCGGCCCGGAGGCGGTGAAGCGGATCCGGTACGTGCCGGTCCCCTGGTCGAGCACGCATGCCAGTTTGGCGGAGCCGGTCTTTCCGGACGCGGCCGTGGCGACCGCGCCGTCAGGTCCGAGCACTTCCACGCTCACGGGATCGAGCCCGGCTCCCTTGAGGCTCGCCTTCAGGCTCGAGCCCTCTGTTGCCTCGAACTGGATCTCGCCGGAGTTCACCGTGGACTTGACCTTGGCGTTCGCGCCCGCGAGTTTCACGGAGACGCCGAGGCTGTAGGATCCGAGGCCCGGATCGACACCGTTCAGGCGGGCGACGATGTAGCACCGTCCGGAGCGTGGAACCGCATACCCCGAGAGGGCCGGGATGCCGAGGGCGATCTGCGTGCCGTCCTCGAGCCACATGTCGAAGACGAGGGGGAACGGGGTCCCCTTGACCGCGGCGGTCGCCTTCACCTTCATGGAGAGCACATCGCCCTTCGCCAGGTCCATCGCGACGGCATCGATGTCGGTCCGCGAAGAGATGGAGCCGGTGATCGAGCCGTTCGGCCCGAGTCGGGGGCAGTCGGCATCGACGAAGTACAGGGGCAGCGGCGCGGAGAGCGCCGAGGAGTTCCCGGCGCGGTCCCGGATCATCACCTGCAGGGGGTGTTCGTCCCCGAGGCCCGGGTTGGGGAGGACCATCGGGATGGGGGTGTAGTGGATCCAGTTCGAAAACGTCAGTCCGCCGTCGTACGTCACGCGGAACGCGTCCACGCCCGACCCCGGGTCGTCCCGCGCGGCCATCTGCATCGGGATGCCCATCCCAGGGAGGACATATCGGAGGTCCGTGTTCACGGTGAACGAGGTCAGAGCCGGGGCGCACACGTCCAGGATGATGGTGTCGGTGGCAACCGGGGAGATGTTCCCCGCGCCGTCCATGAACTGCACGTCGATGCTCTTGACCCCGTCCCCCTCCGGCAGGAGGAACTCCGCCACGGAGGTATAGGGGATCCATGCGCTCCAGGTGGGCAGCTCCGACCGCTTGATCCGTATGAACGTCAGGCCGGCCCCACCGTCATCCATGGCCGTCAGGTACAGGGTGACGGTCCGGTCGAGGGCACACTCCGCACCGTCGTCGATGGAAACGGAGCCGGCGGGGACCGTCTGGTCGACCCAGACGGCCGCCGTCACGAGAGCGGAGACATTGCCCGCGCGGTCCCGGCACTCCGCCTCCACGGGCTTCAGACCCTCGCCGGGGGTCAGCGTCCAGTTCGGCGGGGAGCTGGCGCCGAACCACGCCCCGAAGGCCCCTCCCACATTGCGAAGGCGCGCCTGGTAGACCCCGGAGACTTCGTCGGTGAAGAGCAGCGCCACGGGGATCGTGGTCAGATTGGTGAAGTCGGACCCGGTGCCGAGCCTGATGGAACCCTCCGGCGGCTTGGTGTCGAGGATGATCGGATCGCTCAGGGCCGTGACCGTGGCCCCGAGATCGTCCCGGAACTCCACCTCCACCTGCTTGGCGCCTTCCGCCGCGGACAGCGAGAAGGAGACCTCTTCCGCCGCATCCGTCCAGTCGCCCCAGCCTTCGTCCGCATTGCGCGCCCGCACTTCGACGATCTCGCTCTTCCTGGCGAACCAGGTGAGGTTCAGGGTGACCTCCCGGCTCGTCGTGTAGACCGCTCCGGCATTGATCGACACCTTCCCCTTGATGCTCATGTCCTGGAGGAGACGGACGCAGCCGTTGTAGCTGCCGGTTTCGCTGTCGTAGGCGGCGCCCACGACCAGTCCGTGCAATTCGCCCGACTCCCGGTCGGTCAGGGCGCACAGGGCCACGCCGAAGTAGTCGCTGTCCCTCTCGCCGTAGAGGGTGAACAGCTCCTCGCCGCTGGCCCCGGACCACGCCCGGACACCCCCGGACCACGCGCCTTCAGGATTCACCATGTCGTAGGTGCCGGCAGCGAATTCGTCCGTCCCGTCCCCGTCGAGGTCGCCCAGTCCGCAGACCGAGGTGCCGAGCTGATACTCGTCCTGGCCCGCGTACAGGGTGTGGAGCGTGCTGCCGTCCGCCCCCGAGATGACACGGACCGCTCCGCTGCCGCCGCTCTGGGATCGCTCGTCCGTCGCGCCGGCGATCACGTCGACGACGCCATCCCCGTCGACGTCGCCGGCGAAGGCGACCGACGCCCCGAACCGGGAGTAGTCGGACTTGCCGACGAACATCGAAATCATCTGGCCGTTCAGGCCGGAGAAGACCGAGACCGTGCCGGGTGTCGTGCCCGAGTTCGGGTCGACCCCGCTGGCCGCGCCCACCACGAAGTCGTCGTATCCGTCCCCGTCCACATCGAACCCGCCCGCCACCGACCAGCCGAACTCGTCGTACTTGATGCCCGTGACCGTGTGGAGGGTGGATCCACTCTTGCCCGAGAAGACGAGGGCGTACCCGGTCTGGTTCCAGTTGGCGTCGTAGCCGTACGGGGCGCCGACCGCGAAGTCGCCGCAGCCATCGCCGTCCGCGTCCCCGACCCCGGCCACGGAGTGCCCGAAGTACTCGCCGCCGTTCGTTCCGTACACGGTGTACACCGATTCGCCGGTCTTGCCGGAGAAGACCATGACGTAGTCGCCGCTCGGACAGCCGACGACGAGGTCGGCGACGTTGTCGCCGTCCAGGTCGGTGACGGCCCCCACGGATGTGCCGAAGTCGTCTCCGCCATAGCCGTAGAGGTAGTGGATATTGCTGCCGTTTGCGCCGGAGATCACCTTGGCGAGGCCGGTGCCCGGCGCCCCGACGATGATGTCGTCGATCTTGTCGCCGTCCAGATCAAGCACGCGCGCCACGGAGTAGCCGAAGTAGCCGTAGGAGTAGTCTCCGTACGCCTTGTACTGTGCTTCGAAGGTGATCCCGCTGGTCCCGCCGGAAAGCACGAGGAGGGCCGCGAAAACGAGGATGATGCGGATGCCGGAACGCATGGAAACCTCCGGCTCGAGAGGAGCCGCACCAACTCTTTCCCTGACCATTCCATTGAACCGGGAACCAGGTCTCCGGTTCCGCAGCGAAGGTCGATCCAGGCGCGGAGGTCGTTGACGTAAGGGCCTCGCGAGGGTAGAAAGCCCTGCATGGTCGAACCGCCCCCGCTCCCCGTTCCATCGGCGCCGGCTCCTGCCGCTCATCCTCCCGCCCCGCATCGCGGCGGGACGGTCTTCATCCTCGGACTGCTCGGCCTCTTCGGGCTTCTGCCCCTGGGTGCCGCGGCGTGGGCCATGGCGAACCGCGATCTCGACCGCATGGAGACGGGGCTCACGGACCGGGCCGGTGCGGGTCTGACCCGGACCGGAAAGACGCTCGGGGCGATCGGCCTGATCGGCGCCTGTGTCACCCTGGGCGGGGCCTTCCTCCTGCTGCTCCTCGCGGCAACCGCCCTCGCCTCCTAGGGGACGTACGTACCTTTTCACTTTTTCCGCCCCATGACGCACGGTGCGGGGCGGCGCAGGGCGGGATCGCGAGCTGAAAAGGTGAAAAGGTACGTACGTCCCCGTCAGTTCTCCGTGAGGACGGAGTCGTCGTACTCGATCTCGAAGCGGAGCTTGTGCTTCGCCTCCTCGGCGGCCAGCATCAGGAAGGTGTCACGGAGGGCGGGCGGAGCGGCGGCGGCGAGGTCCGAGTAGAGCTTGTAGGCCGCCTTCTCCTTCTGCATGGCGAGCTTCAGGACCTCCTGGTAGCTCATGTTCGGGCTGAACTCCGCCTCCGCGATCACCTCCGAGATCCCGAGGGTCTTCACCGTCGCGATCGAGGTCACGAGGGTCTTCCCCTCCTTGATGAGGCGGAGCTTCGCCTCGTGGCCGCGCTCCTCGGCGGCGAAGCCGACCAGGGCGTCCTTCATCGCCGGGCTCGAGACCTCCCCGGCCATCTCGTCGTAGAACCGGGCGGCCTTCCGCTCCTGGCCGATCGCGTAGTCGAGGACTTCCTCCACGGACCCGAACGTCTTCATCGATCTCCTCCGATACTCAGTGCGAACTTCACCGCCGCGACGAAATTCGGGAGCAGGGGGTGCCGCGGGTCGAGCGCGCGCGCGGCGTCCACTTCGCGCGCGGCCTCGCGGGCCCGGTTCAAGCGGAGCAGGGTGTCGGCCAGGTTCAGGTGGAACGGAGCATGGTTCGGAGCGTGCTTCAGCGCCTCCCGGTGGGCCTCCTCGGCCGCCGCGAGCTTCCCGCGACCCCGAAGGGCCGTGGCCAGTCCGCTCCATACCTCGGGATCCTCCGGAGCGATCTTCAGACCGCGGCGGAAGTGCTTCTCCGCGGCGCGATGCTTCCCGCGGGCCACGAGGGCGATGCCGAGGCGCACGCGG
>JALOQY010000534.1 GCA_025459285.1 Planctomycetota bacterium
CTCGGAGAACGGTCGGATGGCGAGGAGCGCGACCCCTCCGATCAGGGCGATCCACAGCCCCTGCCAGATCGCCGGCCCGATCCGCTCCGGCCGCCCCGCGCCGTGGTACTGGGCCACGAAGGTGCTCGCGTAGCTCGCCGTGCCGATGAAGATCGACAGCATCGCGAAGTTGAGGAGCCCGGCGGGGAACGCCGCGGCGAGAGCCGGCGGCCCCTTCCACCACGTGAGGAACATCCGGTCGACGAAGTGCTGGAGCGTCGTGGCGCTCATGCTGAGGACGAGCGGCAGCGCCACGCGCAGCAGTTCGCGGTACCCGCCGGGGACGGCGGGGCGAACGGAGAGGTTCTGGGGGGGAGCGTCGGCCACGCCACAGGTTAGACGCCCGGCGGGACGGGCGGAAGCAACGGACGGCGGTGGCCCGCGCTGGCAGCGCGTCGGCGCAAGCACTCAGCCGCGCGCGGAGGCCCCTCGACGACGGGCGGCCAGGATGCGGCAGAAGGCGCAGCTCACGGCCGCTCCAGACGCGCGCGGAGCTGCTCGAGCCGCGAGACCACGGCGTCCAGCCCGGGCCAGGAGCCGTTCACGGCGCGGATCTCGTTCACCACCCGTTCCGCCGCCGCCAGGTTCCCGGCCTGGGTTGAGCGCCGTCGCGTCGTTCTCGGGCGGGAGGTCCGGACCGCCCCCGGAAGGCGGTCCGCCGTCGGCGACGACGCTCGCGGTGGGCAGCGGCGTGGGCAGTGTCGAGGCGATCGAACGCTCGATGCCATAGCTGCTGAAGGCCAGGAGGCTGCTCTCGACGTAGGTGGACTCGGCGCTGACCCGGCGCGGAGGGATCAGGATCCGGTTCGTCTCCGCTTCCACCGCGTAGTACGTCAGCTCGCAGGTCGCGCCGAGGCGGTCCGTCCACGCGACGAAACTGTCCTCGCGGCTGCGGTTCGTCCCGAGCACGTCGACGAGCACGGCCAGCACCACCTGAGGCGACTTCGCGGTCGGCGCGGCCCCCGAGCAGCGGAGCTTCATCAGGAGGGATGCCTCGAAGTACTTGAGGTCGGTGTCCGTGGCGAAGACCGTGGGTCGGAAGTCCACCGCCGTCAGGATGGTGCCGCCGGCCGTCCAGGTCTTGCGGTCCTCCTCGTCGCTGAGCGAAGCCGTTCCCCGGGCGTTGCTGGCGTTCGTGTTGCCGGTGATGTTCGAGAGGCCGGGCATCACGAGCTGCCCCCCTCCGCTCTGCGCGATGGAGTCGACGGTGACCTGGACCGTCTTGCCCGAAAGCTCCAACAGGTCCATGTCGGTCACGGCGCGCCGCACCGCGCCGGCCACCACGCGCTGCTCCTCGTCGAACCGCTTGCCGCCGCCATGGGTGGGCATCCCGCGCCACGTGCTGCAGGCCGCGAACCCGAGGAGAAGGAGCCCCGCCGCCGTGAAACGCATCATGCCGACCCTCCGAGCGCATCCCGCACGCCCGAAAGGCTACGGCGCGAGCGGCCCGGGGGACCTCAGAATGCCGCGGAGAGCTCGATCCCGAGGGCGCGCAGGCTCCCGGTGAACTGGTCCATGGTGCGCGGCCCGAGGATCGGCGCGGTGACGGCGGGCCGCGAGAGCAGCCAGGCGAGGGCCACCGCCGCCGGCTCCTCGCCCCGCTCGCGGCAGAAGGCGAACCAGCGGTCGAGGCGCTCCCCCAGTCTCGTCCGGACCTTCCCCGCCCACTGCTCCTTCCCGCGCACGCCGGCGCTGGCCAGCGCCCCCATGGCGAGAGGGCTCCAGGGCAGGACGCCGAGGCCGTACTCGAGGCACGCCGGGATGACCTCGAGTTCCACGGTCCGTTCCGTCAGGTTGTAGAGGCTCTGTTCGGAGACGAGTCCGAGGAAGTTGCGCCGCGCGGCCACCTGGTTGGCGGTGGCGATGTGCCACCCCGCGAAGTTGCTGCTGCCGACGTAGAGGACCTTGCCCTCCCGGACGAGGTTCTCCATGGCCGGCCAGATCTCCTCCCAGGGCGCCGTCCGGTCGACGTGGTGCATCTGGTAGAGGTCGATCCGGTCGGTGCCAAGGCGCCGGAGGCTCGCCTCGCAGGCGTCGCGGATGTGTCGCGCCGAGAGCCCGCGCTCGTTCGGCTTTTCGCCCATCCGCCCGAACACCTTGGTGGCGAGGACGGTGTCCTCACGGCGCCCGCCGCCCTGCGCGAGCCACGCGCCGACGATCTCCTCCGTGGCGCCCTTGCCCTTGTCACGGCCGTAGACGTCCGCGGTGTCGAGGAAGTTCACGCCGGCCTCGCGGGCGGCGTCCATGATCGCGAAGCTCTCCTCCGGGCTGGTGAACGGACCGAAGTTCATCGTTCCGAGGCAGAGGCGGCTGACTTCGAGGGCGGTGCGGCCGAGGCGTGCGTACTTCATGATCGTGTCGCGTCTCCATGGTCTTCGAGGTCGAACGGCGCGCCGGGGGCGTACGCGAAGTGACGGGAGCGCGGGTCGGCGAGCCAGGCGGCCAGGGTGAAGCCGTCCCGGTCCTTGTCGCTCAGGAGGGGCCGGCCGGCGAGCGCGGCGCGGACCTCGGCGGCCGGACCGACGTCGCAGAGCGACCAGTCGAGGGCCGGGTCGAGGGGGGAGATCGAGATCTCGCAGCCCTGGCTCCACGCCCCGGTGCAGAGGTACTCCACGGTGGAGTCCCCGGGGACGTAGAGGCCGTGGGCGAAGCCGGGCGGGATCCACATCCAGCAGGCTTCCGCCGCGTCCGGGTCCGCCGCGAGCTCGCCGGCCACGACCTTCCCGAAGGTCGGCGAGCCCTTCCGGATGTCGGCGGCGAGGTCCACCACCCGGCCGGAGAGCGCCCGCACGAGCTTTCCCTGCCACGGGTTCCACTGGGCGTGCAGCCCCCGGAAGACCCCGGCCCGGGAGAGGGACTCGTTCGCCTGGAGGATCTCTCCGCCGGGAAGCCCCGCCGCGGCGAGGAGGTCGCTCTTCCGGAAGGTCTCCGTGAAGTACCCCCGCCCGTCCCGGAACCGCGCGTAGGTCACGATCCGCACTTCGGGCACGCCGAGCGCCCGCACTCCGACGATCTTCATCCCGCCAATAAACAGGGACGTACGTACCTTTTCACCTTTTTGGTTCTCCACCGCCCG
>JALOQY010000302.1 GCA_025459285.1 Planctomycetota bacterium
GGGCGGGTGACGATCGCCGAGGTCGTGGATGCGTCCCGCGAGATCCGGCCGGACATGGTCTACCTCCTCGCCGAGGGTGCGCGATGAGCGCGTTCCGGTGGGGTAACGGTATCCCGGGACAGCTGCGCGCGCTCCGGGACGAGGTCCTGGGCGAGGAGGTCCTCGGAACGCGGCTCGCCTCCGGGCTCACCGTGCTGGTGCACCCCAAACACGGCTTCCGGAAGAAGTTCGCCCTACTCGGCGCCAACTTCGGCTCGGTGGACGGTGAGTACGCGGACCGCGAGACCGGGCGGAGAATGCCGATTCCGGACGGCGCCGCGCACTTCCTCGAGCACAAGCTCCGAGCGCGAACGCCGAGACGTCCTTCCGGACGACGAGCTTCTTTTTCCACTGTCCGGACCGGTTCCCGGAGAACCTGCGCACGCTGCTCGATGTGGTGGGGAGGCCGCAGTTCACCGAGGAGGCCGTGGAAAGGGAGAAGGAGATCATCGTCCAGGAGATCCGGATGTACGAGGACAGCCCGGACTGGCTGGCCTTCAATCGCCTCCTGCGGGGCCTCTTCCACCGCCACCCGGTGCGAAACGACATCGCGGGCACCGAGGAGTCCGTCCGTTCGATCGACCAGAAGGCACTGCTCGCCTGCTACCGGACGTTCTACGACCCCGCGAACCTCTGCCTGGTGGTGTCCGGGGATGTCGACCCCCGGGAGGTCGTGGAGGTGGCGCGCCACGGCTTCGCCGACGGGGCCGGCGGCGATCCGGTTCCGAGACGCCGTCCGCGCGAGCCCCGGGGGGTCGTGCGCCGGCGCATCGAGGGGCGGCTGGAGGTGAACCGCCCGAAGCTGCTCATCGGCTTCAAGGATCCCGACCTGCCGGAAGACGGCGAGGCACTGCGCCGGCGGGACCTGCTGACCGCGGTGCTTCTCGCCCTGCTGTTCGGAGGTTCGTCCGCCCCGCGCCAGCGGCTGTATGAGGACGGCGTCATCGACGACAGCTTCTATGCGTCCTATGCCGGGGAGGAGGACTTCGGCTTCCTCACCCTGGGGGCGGAATCGGACGAGCCGGAGCGGGTGCGGCGCGCGCTGTTCCGGGAGATCCGCGGGTTCGGGAAGACGGGGATCGACTCCGAGGACTTCGGGCGCGTGATCCACAAGTTGACCGGCCACTTCGTGCGCGGGCTGGACTCGCAGGAGGGCACGGCCTTCCTGTTGCTGGCCTCCGCGTTCCGCGGGATCCGCCCCTTCGACGTCCCCGCGCTGCTGCGGCGGATCACGCCGGACGACGTTCTGGTGCGCCATGCACGTCTCTTCGGACCGGACAACCACTGCACGTCGATCGTGCGGTGAAGTAAGGAGTGCGGCTCGACCGGGACCCTCACGTTCGATTCGTCCCCGGCGGCTCATCGGCGCGGAGTTGCGCGACGATCCGGGGGGCCACGCGGACGGGTGTCTCGTCCGCGCCGACATCGATCCAGCGGATAGGGAACCGTTTGAACCAGGTCAGCTGCCGCCGGGCGAAGTTCCGCGTGCGGGTTCTGAGGACCCGGAGCGCCTCCTCGAGGCTCGGCGAGCGCCCCTCGAGAAAGTCGGCAACCTCCTTGTAGCCGAGGGCCTGGCGGGCGGTGGATCCGACACCGCCGGGGCGGGCGAGCAGTGCTCGGACCTCCTCGACGAGGCCTGCTCCCACCATGCGGGCCACCCGCTGGTCGATGCGTGCATAGAGCTCGGGGCGCGGTCGCCGGATCCCCAGAAGTACGGCGCGGGCGGGGGGTGTGGCGCTCTCCCATTCCCGGCGCAGTGACGAAGCAGGATTGCCGGTGACTTCGAAGATCTCCAGGGCCCGCACGACGCGGCGCGCGTCATTGGGGTGGAGACGGGCTGCAGAGAGAGGATCGATGCGGGCGAGGAGGGCGAAGCGTTCCTCGACAGGCATGGCGTGGAGGCGCGCGCGGATCGAGGGTTGGGCGGCGGGTCCCTCGAAGAGGCCGTGGAGCAGGGCCTTCAAGTAGAGGGCCGTACCGCCCACGAAGAGCGGGAGTCGGCTCCTCGCGCGGACGAGACTCAGGGCCTGCTCGGCGGCGGACAGCCACCGCCGGGTCGTGAAGTCGTCGGCGGGGTCAGCGAGGTCGAGCAGGTGGTGCGGAACCGCGGCGCGGGCGGCGTTGGAGGCCTTCGCCGTGCCGATGTCCATCTCCCGGTACACCTTCATCGAGTCGAGGGAGAGGATCTCGGCGCCGAGGAGAGGAGCGACGGCGAGCGCGAAGGACTCCTTTCCGCTCGCGGTGGGGCCGATCAGGGCGTGGATCGGGTCAGCCATGAAAATGCCGGGCGGGCCGTTCGGCCCGCCCGCAGGTGGTGTCGGTAGGAACGCCGGACCAGGGCCGGCGGTTGAAAGGCTACTCGGAGAAGGGGTTCGCCGTGTCGTAGTTGAGGAAGTGCCGGTCCCAGTCGCTGACGAGGGACTCCATGTCCTTCAGGTAGCTGCGCCGGTGGGTTTCGAAGTGGTCGATCGAGTCGGCGAACTCGCTGGACCACGGGCCGTAGCCGACGAACGAGGAAAGCGGCCCGTCCGGGTGGACCGCCTCGGTGGCGACGGCGGCGACATAGGAAATCGGCTTGGTCAGGCACCCGGTGAACGTGAAGAGGCCGAGCACCAGAGCCACGACGAGAACTTTCCGGAACATGGATCTCCCTCCGAGCCTGCGCTTGTTCGCGATCATGCCCTCAGTCGAACAGTCCGCGAAAGTTAGCAGCCGACCCGAAGTCGTGTCAACCGAATTCGGTGCATCCGGCGGAGAAGACGAAAGGGCGCGGCTGCCCCGGGTCGGGCGCTGCGGTGTCATCAGCACCGGGCGCCGTCTGCGGGCGGTGTCCGGTAGAGGCCGGAGGCCTCGATGTGACGGGCCACGGCCTGGGGGACGAGGTAGCGAAGGCTCCGGCCGGACACCGCGCGGGACCGGACCGCGGTTGAGGAGATGCCCACGAGGGGCATCGGGACCAGATGGTCGCGAAGGCGGCGGACGCGTGCAGGACCGAAGGGACCGAGGAGGGCCTGGAGGGCTGCCTCCGGATCGCTGCCGGGGCGGGAGGCGGTGGCGATGGTCACGAGATCGAGGAGTGCACTCGCCTCCCGCCAGGACGGCAGCTCGGGGAGTGTGTCGGCTCCGATGAGCCAGAACAACTCGTCCCCGGGATGTTCGGCTCGCAGTTCGCGAATCGTGTCGATGGTCCACGAGACGCTTTCGCGGCGGATCTCCCGATCGTCCGCGAGGAAGGCCGGGTGACCGGCGATGGCGAGGCGCACCATGGCCAGGCGATCCGGGGCCCCGGCGAGGGTCCGGGACGCCTTGTGGGGGGGGACCCCGGCGACGATGAACCGGACCACGTCGAGACGGAGCGCCTCGCGGCAGCTTTCGGCGAGGACGAGGTGACCGAGGTGGACGGGGTCGAAAGAGCCTCCGAAGCAGCCGATCCTCATCGCCGGCCTCCGGGGAAGCCGGTGGTGGCGACGGACCGGAACCCGTCGCCGTCCGGCAGGAGGAAGAGGGCCTCCACATTGGGTAGCTCCTGCGCCAGGCGGAGCCCCGACTCGGGGCCGAGAACGACGAGGGCGGTGGCGAGAGCGTCGGCCTCGAGACCCGTGGGGGCCATCACCGTCACCTGCGTCACCGCGTCCGGCACGGGCCGCCCGGTGCGGGGGTCCAGGATGTGGGAGTACCGCTTCCCGGCGATCTCCGTGGTGCGCTCGTAGTTCCCGGAAGTGGCGGCGGCGCGGTCCCGGAGGTCGAAGGTGCGCCCGGGAAGGGTGGCTGCCGGATCGCCCCGCGGGTCGCGGATCTCGGTCTCGAAGCCCTCCGGCCGGCCGGGCGGCGCACCGCCGGCCACCATGTCGCCGCCGGCGTTCACCCGGCAGGCGAGGGCGCCCTCGGAGCGCGCGACCCGGACGGCCTCGTCCGCGGCGTATCCCTTGGCGATCGCTCCGAGGTCGATGGACATGCCCGGCGCGGCGAACCGGACGGCGCGCGTCAAGGGGTCGAGGAGGACGCGGTCGAACCCGACGAGGGCGCGGGCGAGCGCGATCTCCCCGTCGGGGGGCATGGCTTCAAGGCGGGCGAAGGGCTTGAAGAGCCCGAGAAGCGGACCGATGGAGGGATCGAACGTCCCGGCGGAGATCCGATGGAAGTACCGGGCGCTTTCCAGCAGCCAGAAAGTGTCGGCATCCACGGTGACTGGCCGCGACGCGGCCTCGCGGTTGACCCGGGAGAGGAGCGAGTCCTCGCGCCAGTGTGAAAGCCGGGCCTCGAGGGCGGCGATGCGGTGGTAGGCGACGGAGCAGGCGCGTCGGCCCGTCCCTTCGTCGCCGGCGTGGACCTCGACGCCGAAGAGGGTGCCCATGACGCCGGAGCGAACATCGGTGACGCGGACGCCGCCGGTGGAGGCCTCGACCAGGACGCGGCCCGCGGGGTACTCGTCGGACGGGGCGGGGGAGCGGTGGAGGAGCGCGCCGGCGAGGAGTGCGGTGGCGATGCCGAGGAGGACCGTCGCCCGGAGCACCGCCTTCACGGGCCGGGCTCCTCTAGCCGCCGCGAGAGCATATCGGAGAACGCGGTGGGCACGAGGAGGCGGCCCGCGCCGGTCCGACTGGCCCGCTCGGCCGCCGGCAAGGCGCGGGAGTCGGCGATCTCCTCCGCGAACCGGCCGGAGTCCGGGGCGATCCAGAGTGCGAGCGGGAGCAGGCTGAAGACGAGGACGGCGGAGCGCGCGGCACCGAGCACGAGGCCCGGCAGGCGGTCTCCCGGGAAGCGGAGCCTCCTGGTGAGCGGGCGCACGAGCAGCAGCAGCCCCGAACCGAGGGCGAAAAGGAGCAGGAAGGCCGCCGTCCACGGGATCAGGTCGGAGCGGTGGTCGGCGGGGAGGTCCGCGATCTTCAGGACGAGGGAACGGGCCTCGTGGCTGAAGGCCAGCGCCAAGCCGCCCGCCAGAAGGACGTGAACGAGTCCCACGGCCTCGCGGATCGTCCCGCGTACGAAGCCCAGGACTCCGCCGAGACCGAGGACGGCAAGCACCGCGAGGTCGAAGTCGTTCACGGAAGCGATCGTAACGCGGCACCCCGGTGGCGCCACGATATCCTCACTCCCATGGACGATGTCCGGATCGGTTCTGTGCCCTACGCGAACGCGCTGCCGCTGACCCGGGGATTGCTCTCCGTGGAGACCGACGTCCCGTCGCGGCTCGCGGTGCGCTTCCGGGCGGGGGAGTTCGACGTGGCGCTCCTGCCGAGTTTCGAGGTGCTCCGACTCGGCGACCGGCCCATCGTGCCGGCGGGGTGCATCGCGTCCGAGGGGCCGGTGGACAGCGTTCTCCTCTTCTCGAGGGAGGCGCTTCGCGAGGCGCGGACGGTGCGGCTCGACCGGTCGTCACTCACGAGCGCGGCCCTGACGAAGGTGCTCTTCCGGGGGCTGTTCTCGCGCGAGCCCGAGTACCGGTCGGGCGGGCCGGAGACGGACCCCCGGCATGCGGTGGAAGACGCGGTTCTCCTGATCGGGGATCCGGCCCTGATCGCGCCGCGGGACGGACTGGTCGTCTCGGACCTGGCCACGATGTGGCGGGAGTGGACGGGGCTGCCCTTCTGCTTCGCGGTGTGGGTGGCCCGGGACGCGAGTTGCGCGGCCCGGGTCGCGGGCCCGCTGGCCGCGGCGCGGGAGCGCGGAAGACTGGAGCGCGAGGAGGTCGTCCGGGAGGCGGCGGCGCGCACCGGTCTCTCCCGGGAGAGGATGCGCCGGTATCTCGGGGAGCGGATCCACCACGAGTTCGGCGATCGCGAGCGCGAGTCCCTGCGACACTTCGGGAAGCTGTGCCGCGACGCGGGGCTGCTCCGGTGACTACTTGTCGCCGGAGCCGGGCGGATCCTCCTTGGGGGCGGGCGCGCGGTCGTAGGCGGTGGGGAAGAGGACCCAGCGGACGAACCGGAAGGTGCGTTCGTCGGTCGACGGGTCGTCGCTGACCTCGGCGGGCGGTCCGAGTTCCACCGTGACACGGGCGGCCCGGGGCAGGGCCTTGGCCTCCTCGGAGTCCCAGGTCTCCTTCCCCTCGTCGCGGGCGATGCTGGAGACCGTCTCCTCCTCGCCCGGGGCCTCGTAGAAATCCACCGTGAAGGACTTCACGCGGTCGTAGACCAGGTAGTAGTCGCCCCCG
>JALOQY010000028.1 GCA_025459285.1 Planctomycetota bacterium
CGCTGGGGCAGGTAGCCCGCGAAATCCGAGAAACTAGCAGCCTGTCGGGGCCAAGGACGATCTCTGCGGCGCGACCCTTTACCCCGACAGGCTGCTAGCGCGGAGGCTTGCGGCGACGGGCTGCCTGGTCGATCAGTTCAGTCCTCAGACCTCGACCACCGCACGGCCTTCGCCCCGGTGCGCGGTGCGGTAGGCGAAGTCGATGGAGCGGATCCGCCGGTCCCCGCCCGGCAGGTCGATCACCCTCGACGCCGCGCCGCTCGGCCCGGCATGCCGGAAGCAGTATCTCCCGGAGGATCGAGACACGCAAGCGGCTGCGCCATGGTCGGCCCGGAGCGCGAGGGGAGCTCCGACCTGCCGGCCAGCAGGCCGAGCAGGGCGGCGGCGGCGAGCTTGTCGGGGATGCGGCCGGGGGCGGAGAGGTCGAGGCTCGCGGCGGCGGGCGTCTCGCGCGCCCCCACGCAGGAAGGGCAGCCCGCGACGCAACCACAGCCCTCGATCACCGTCCGGGCCGCCTCGAGAAGCGCCGGGAACCGGTCCAGCGCCGCGCGGGCGTAACCCATGCCGCCGGGGAACCGGTCGAAGAGGAACAGCGCGTCGCGTCCGGTCTGCGAGGCGTCCACCGAGGCGCCCACGTCGTCCGGGTCGCAGAGGAGGAAGACGGGGGTCAGCTCCACGAGGAGGTTGGCGAGGCCGGCGAGCGCTTCGCTCGCGAGGAGTCCTTCAGCGGCCAGGTCGGCGGTGACCTCCGGCGACGGCACGAACCACAGGGAGACCGTTTCCAGCCGGATCGGCGGCAGCGCGAGGTCCTCGTACCCGACGCTCTCCCGCGACGCGAAGCGGACCTTCTTGTACATCGGGATCGAGGTGGTCACCGTGACCTCCCCGAAGGAAAGGGTCCCACCCATCACCGGCCGCTCTTCCTCCCGCGTGTCGACGCGGATCGCGTCCGCCCGCACCGCCTGGGTGAAGAAATCGAGTTCGCGCCGGACGACGCGGGCGATCCGCTGGTCGAGGTCGAGGCCCCGGACGAACCACGTCTCGCCGCCGTGGAGGTAGACGGCGTGATCGTGGAGCTGCGTGAGGGCGGACAGCTCGTCCATGGTGCCGATGACCCGGCCGGCCTCGACATCCTCGATCGTGAAGACCGGGCCGGCGATGTTCCGCAGGGAGACGTCCGCGGCGGGGTACCGCGTGTCTGTGTAGTAGAAGACGTCGTCGATCCGGCGGACCCGTCCCTCCTCCTCCACGGCCTCGAGGACCGCGGGCGCGAACGGACCGAACTCGCCGGCGCGCGCCAGGGGGAGGGGCATTTCATGGGCCGCGCAGCGGAGATGGCCCACGGTGACGTGGGGGTTGTCGGGGTCGGTCACGGCGCGCTCGGGGCCGCGCGCGAGGAGCCACTCGGGGTCGGCGGCGATGAACTGGTCCACCGGGGTGTTGCGGGAGATGAGGATGACGAGGGAAGAGTCGAGGCCTCGACCGGCCCGTCCGGCCTGCTGCCAGAAGCTGGCCACCGTGCCGGGGTAGCCGAGGAGGATCGCCGCGTCGAGGCTGCCGATGTCGATGCCGAGTTCGAGGGCGTTCGTGCTGGCCACGCCGAGGATCTCCCGGGAAGCGAGCCCCCGCTCGATGGCACGGCGCTCTTCCGGGAGGTAGCCGCCCCGGTAGGCACACACGCGCTCCGCGAGGCGCCGGGAGATCCCCGAGAGCCGGTCGCGGGCGCCGCGATGGAGCAGCTCCGCCATGAGCCGCGTGCGGGTGAAGGCGATCGTCTGGACGCCCTCGCGAACGAGGGTCGTGAAGAGGTCGATCGCCTCCGAGAGCGCGCTGCGGCGATCGCCGCCGGCGGCACCCCCCTCGGAGGGCGCGAGGGGCGGGGGGTTCAGGACGACGAGCGTGCGGGGGCCACGCGGGGAGCCGTCGGCGGTCACCGGGACCATCTCGGTCCCCGTCACCCGCGAGGCGTGCTCGGCGGGGTTCGCGATCGTGGCGGAGGAGGCGACGAAGACCGGGGCCGCACCGTGGTGGGCGCAGAGCCGCCGGAGGCGCCGGATCACGTTCGCCACGTGGGAGCCGAAGACGCCGCGGTAGGCGTGGACCTCGTCGAGGACGACGTACCGGAGATGCGAGAGGAACCGCGCGAAGCGCGCGTGATTCGGGAGGATCCCGGCGTGGAGCATGTCGGGATTGGTCAGGATCAGGTTCGCGGAATCCCGGAGCCGGCGGCGCAGTTCGGGAGGCGTGTCGCCGTCGTAGGCGCCGGCGAGGAAGTCGAGGCCTCCCGCGGCGCGCAACTCCTCGATCCCGCGGAGCTGGTCCTGGGCGAGCGCCTTGGTGGGGTAGAGCGCGAGAGCGGTGGCGAGCGGGTCCTCCCCGATCGCCTCGAGGATCGGCAGGAGGTAGCAGAGCGACTTGCCGCTGGCGGTCCCGGTGACGACGACGACGTCCTCGCCGGCCCGGATCCGGTCCACGGCGTCGGCCTGGTGGGTGAAGAGGCCCTGGACGCCGCGGGTGGACAGCGCCGCCCGGATCGGCGGGGGAATCGGCCGGACCGGGTCGGCGAAGGCCGGCGGGCGCGGCGGCAACCGGCGCACGGTCACCGTCCGCCCGGCGCCGCGCCGCCCGCCGGCGATCAGGGACACGAAGCTCTCGGGGTCGAAGCCGTCCATGGCGATCCTCCTCGCCGGAGAGCGTAGCCCGACCCGGTGACACCGTCCGGCCCCGGCCGCCCGTCGATCAGCCGGCCGCGACCCTCCTGTGGAGCGGGAGCCGGGAGACCAGGGCCTCCCGGTGTTCGGGCGGCGCGAGGTCGCGGAGAAGCTCGAGGAGCCGCTTCGCCTCCGCGAGGTGGCCGCCGTCCCCGGTGGCCCGCCACAGGTCGAAATGAAACCGCAGGCGGTCCGCCACCGAGAAGCGCGGCTCCGCGGCGGGAAGGGCGGCGAGGGCCTCCGCGGGGTCCGCCTCGCCCAGCGCGGCCAGCCCGGCGAGGGCGTGGGCGATCAGGTCCGCCGAGTCGACGCGACGCGCCGAAAGAAGGGCCTCCCGGAGGCACGCGACGGCGGCCGGAATGTCGCCGGATTCCGCGCGATAGTCGGAGAGCAGGACGAGCGTCGCCGCCACCCCTTCGGCCTGGTCCATCCGCCGGCGCAGCGCCAGACACTCCTCGGCCGCCTCGACCGCCCGTACGAGGTCTCCCTGTGCCGCGGCGACCTCCGAGGCGAGCAGCAGCGCATGCCCTTCGGCGTACCCCGAGCCGCTCTCGCGGCTCAGGGCCAGGCACTCCTCGACGTCCCGCGCGGCGCCCTCGAGGTCCCCGAGATCGAGTCGGATGCGCGCCACGTTGAGCAGGGCGACGGTCTCGCCCAGGCACTCGCCGATCTCGCGGTAGATCGAGAGGGAACGGAGGAACCCGGCGAGGGCGTCGCCGGAGCGGCCGCCGTGATGATCGATGTGGGCGAGGTTGCCGAGGGCCGCCGCCTCGATCCGCTTCTCGCCCCGCCCCTGAGCCAGTTCGAGCCGCCGGACCAGCAGCTCGTGCGCCTGGTCGAAGCGGGCGAGGTTCTTCAGCACGACGGCCAGGTTGACGGTGGCCGCCGCTTCCAGCTCCGCGTCGCCCCTCTCCCGCGCGAGGCGAAGACACGCCTCGTAGTGATCGCAGGCCTCCGGCCGGTCGCCCGCAAGACTCGCGGCGTTGCCGAGGTTCATGAGGACGAGACCCTCCTCCTCCCGGTTCCCGAGGCGGCGCGCCGTGGACAGCGCGATCACCAGCACCTCGCGGGCCTCGGCATAGGCCGAGCGGCTGAAGAGGATCATGCCGAGCACCCGGCGGGCCCGGCAGAGGAGCGCCTCGTCCCCGGCCTCACCCGCGAGCGCGATGGCCTCGTCGACCGCCGTGCGCGCCTCCTCGGTCCGCCCGATGCTGTCGAGGCGCTGCGCTCTCCGGACGAGCACTTCCGCCCGTTCCCGGGAGGCGAGGAGCCCCGGGGCCTCGAGGGCCGCCGCGGAGAGGCGGAGGCACGCGTCATTCCGGAAGTCCTTCGCGAGCCGATCGAGAGCGGGCAGGAGGTGCGGCAGTGCCGCCTCCGGCCGCGTCCCCCGCAGGTGGTGCGTGGCGAGAAGGACCGCCGCCTCATCGCCCGGACCCTCCGCGCCGCCGGCGCGGGCGGTGATCGCCTCGGCGAGCAGCGTGTGGTACTCCTTCCGCAGGGCCGGCGGAAGCCGCTCGTAGAGGACTTCCTGGATCTGGTGGTGGTCGAACCGGTACCGGTCTCCGCATGCCCGCACGAGGCCGTGCCGGCGCTCCACTTCCGCGAGGTCCTGCAGCACGGCGACCCTCCGCCGCGTCAGGATCCGCGCGAGCAGCTCCGGGTCGAACTCGAACCCCTCCACGGCGCCGGCGTCGAGGAGCGCCCGCTCGTCGCGGGAGAGTCCCCCGAGACGCGCCTCCACGAGATCGCGGATGGCCGAGGGCACCTCGATGTCGGTGACAAGACGGGTCTCGACCCAGGTGCCGTCCGGCCTCTCCTTCAGGAACTGGCCCTCCTTGAGACCGCGGATCATTTCGAAGACGAAGAAGGGGACCCCGTCGGACTTCCAGGCGATCTTGCCCCCGAGGCGCTCGGCGAGCGACGGGCTGCGGAAGGCGTCGCGCAGGAGTTCCACGACCTCCCGCGGCGAGAGGCGGCCGAGGGAGAGGCGGAGGAAGCCCGGAAGCCGCGAGAGCGCCAGCAGTTCGCTCTCCGTAAGCCCCGGCCGCGAGGTCAGCAGGACGAGCGCGCGGCAGCCCCGGGCGGCACGGGCCATCGAAACCGCGACGCGGCGCCGCTCCGGCTCGGCGAAGTGCAGGTCCTCCACGACCCACACGAGGGGCCGGTCGGCGGCGAGCCCCTTCACGAGCATCGAAAAGGCCGCATGGTGGCCGTCGGAAGAGAGCGCCTCCGAACCCGGCGGCGGGCTTTCGCCCCGGAGCATCGCGGCGAAGGCCGGGACGAGCCGCGGCGCATCGCCGAGGTGCGGGGCGAGCGCCTCGGCAAGACGGACGGAACCGAAGTGCGCGATGAGCGCCTCGGAGAGCCCGCCCAGACCGCCGGCGGGAGGGTAGGAGCCATAGAGCACGCGGGCGCCGGATCCCTCGATCTCGCGCAGGAACGCGTCGAGCAGGCGGCTCTTGCCGATGCCCGCCTCGCCCGTGAGGAGCACCGCCCGCCCCTCGCCCGCCTCCGCCTGTCTCCATGTCTCCCGCAGAACGGCAAGCTCGGTCGCCCTTCCGTGGAGCTCCGTCTCGCGGCGGACCGGGACCCTCGTCGCCCGCGCCTCGCGACCGGCCCGCCGGCGCTCGTCCCACCAGTCCGACGTCTCGCCCGCCGCGAGCACCGCGCGGACCTCCGCCGCGGGGCCGAGCCGCCGTGCGGGGTCCTTCGCGAGAAGGGCCATGGTCAGCTCGGAGAGGAAGGGGGAGATCTCGGGGACCCGGTCGGCGGGCGGTGGCGGCTCGTGGCTGGCGTGGTTGTGCATGGCCGAGAGCGGGGAATCGGCGCGGAAGGGGTTCACCCCGGTCAGCAGTTCGTAGAGGAGCACGCCGAGGCCGTAGAGGTCGGCTTCGGGACCGACGGGGGACGAGCCGAATTGCTCCGGCGCGGCGTAGGCGAGGGAACCGGCGAACTGCCCGTCCCGGGTCAGTTCCACCGTGGCCTCCACGAGCCGCGCGATGCCGAGGTCCATCACCCGCACCCGGTTCTCCCGCGTGATGAGGACGTTCTCGGGCTTCAGGTCCCGGTGCACGATGCCCGCCGCGTGGATCGCCTGAAGGGCGGCCGCCACCTGGCGGGCGATCTCCCGCACCAGTGCCTCGGGGACCGTGCCGAGGTCAGAGAGCAGCTGGCGCAGCGTCTCCCCCTCCACGTATTCCGTGACGAGGAAGTGCGCCATCCCGGACTCCGTCTCCACGGCGTCGGCGTCGAGGGTCCGCACGACGTTCTCGTGGACGACCTGCCGGCCGGCCTCGAACTCGCGGAGGAACCGCTTGAAGAAACCGGGGCGCCCGAGGAGGTGGGGGTGGAAGACCTTCAGGGCGACGCGGTCCCCCGCAACGAGCCCGGCGGTCGCCTCCACGGCCTCCGCGAGCCAGACGGTCCCCATGCCGCCCGCCCCGAGGCGGGAGAGGACGCGGTAGGATCCGAGGGTCCGGTCTTCCATCCGCGACAGTCAACCGCCCCCGCCCGCCGACCGCAAGAAGCTCGTCCGGGCGGGCGCAGGGGGGGGGCCGGGCCATGGTCCGGGAGGGGCCGGGATCGGATCCTCTTCCGTCGCGGCCGCCCCCGCATCGGATGCGCCGGCCCGGTTTCCGGCTTCGCCCCGTCGGGACCCGCGGACCCAGCCTCGCCTCAACCCGTTACTTTCAATGGAGATAGGAGCCTTTTACCGGAATCCCGGACCACGGCACGAGCCATGCGATTGACTCTTCCGTGCCTGGCATGCGCCGGGCCGGGGACCGGGGGGGACCGATGACCAGAAGGGAAGCGAGCAACATGGCGAAGAAAAGTCGGGGGGGCCGGATGACGGCCGCCAAGAAACGCGCCGAGAAGACGCCCGGGGGAAAGGGTCCGGTCAAGGACCGTCCGGCCGGCAAGCACATCATGAAGACGTAGGGATCGTCGGGCGTCGGAACGGGCGGCCGCGCGTCGAACCTCGACGGTGCGGCCAGTCCGGAGTCCGGGCGGTCCGCCCGGTCCCGCCGACACCCTGAAAGGAGTGCACCATGGGCCTGATCCTGCTCATCGTCCTGGTTGTCCTGCTGCTCGTCGGTCTGCCCCGCTGGTCCTACAATCGCTCGTGGGGTTATGGCCCGAGCGGTGTCGTCGGGGTGCTTCTCGTGGTCCTTGTCGTGCTGCTGATCTTCAACGTGATTCCGCATCGCCTGTAGATGTCGGGAGCATCCGCGGCGGCTCCGTCAGCGCGCCCCGGGATCGTGCAGCATCCTTCCATCGGACCTTCAATTCCACGGGTGGAACATGAGTCCTCAACGCATTGGCGGAATCGCCATCCTCCTGCTCGGAGTGATCCTGCTCATCATCGGAATCAACGCCTCGGATTCGGTCTCGGACCGGTGGAGCAACTTCTTCTCCGGCCACTTCACCGACTCCACCATGTGGTACATCGTCGGGGGCATCGCGGTGGCATTGGTGGGCCTGGTGACCTTCTCGTTGACGCTGCGGAGAGCGTGAGCCGCGCCATGGCGCGATCGTGATGGGCCGGGCTCGACTGCGGTCTGCCGCCCCTCGCGGCGGCCGGCGGCCCGGCAGAAGTCCAACTCGTCAACCAGGCCGCTCGCCCGGAACCGGTTTCCGGGCGGTCGCGGCCATGATCGAAGTCAAGGAGTCGAACCATGCGTAAGCGAATCGTCGTTTTCACGGTCACGCTGCTCGTGCTGGTGGTGGGCCTGATGTCCCTGTCCGGCTGCAACACCTGGCGGGGCGCCGGCAAGGATGTCGAGAACACCGGCGACGCCATGCAGGGCAAGTGATCGCCTTCTCCCGCGGTTGAGCTGAGCGGCCTGCACCTCGAACCCCCCGCGCCGACGCGTACCCGCGGCGGTGCGCCGGCCCAGCGGGGCCCCGTGACATCTGGTCATGGGCCGATGGCGGCCAAATGGCTCAACGACCCACCAGGGTCACATCGGTCACTTCACCGGCCCGTACCCGGGCAGTTGTCTCTGAGCCTCGCCAATGCAGCCGGTATTCGCCCGGAGCGAGAGGAGGGGAACGCACCGCGCCTTGCCGGTCGCTGCGAAGTGCCGCAGACACGAGGAAGGAGCGGCCGTATCCTTCCGCCATGCGGGCATGCGGTTCGGGCAGGATCCTCGATGTCGGCAGAGCGACCGATGGCGGCTCGAGTACGGCGGTGATGCTCACGTCCTCCGACGGCGCGGGTCGGCCGCTGCTGTCGCTCAATCGGACGTCGATCCAACCGGCCGCGGGGAACCGAGCCTCGTCGGCCACCGACTCCCCCGGGGTCAGAGTCCGCTCGAGCAGCCGGACCATGGGGAGGTCGCCGCCGCCGGCCACGAGACATAGACGGGAGCCGGGCAGCGCTCGTTCCGTCACGCCGCCCTCGTCCGTGACGCGGAACACCCATGTCGACGCGTCTTGCCCGACGGCGGCCACCGGCACACCGGCCACCGGCACGCCGGACGAATCGAGCAGCCGGATCCTCCACCGGGCGAAGGGATCGAGGGTGATCCGGCCCAGAGAGGTAGTTCGCCCCGCAGCGACTCTCACTTCCCGGATCGTGCAGGGCGCGTGGGTTACGGTGAGGACCGTCAGGTCGTATGTCCCGGGGAGATACCCCCCCTCGCGGAACCGCGGGGCCGACGTCAGGCCCTGGTTGTCGAGCAGACCGGAAAGAGGCGCCGTGCCCGATGCCGACCGGAAGGCGTCCACGCGGAGGATCCCACCCCGAACGGGCACGCTCGGATCGCGGGAGACGATCTCGCCGCTCACGGATCCCGCGGAGAGGACCCGAATCAACAGGTCGCCCGAATCGCCGGCCACCGCCTCGACCGGCTCGCTGACCAGGTCGCCGAGAAACGACTGTGCCGTCACTCGGTATCTGTGGCCGGATCGCAGTCCGGAGAGGGAGAAACGTCCATCCGGCGCGGTGCCTTCACCGTCCCCGGAGAAGTCGCTCAACTCACACGCGAAGACGTGGATGCGTGCGACGGGTCGTCCCGATTCGTCGACGACGCGACCGGTCAGTTCCGCCGCCTCGATGGGGGTCAGCTCGACGAGCGCCGGGGCGGGCCGCGGCGGCACTCGGGTCTCCGCGGGCTCGTACCCCTCGGCCGTGGCCAGGACCAGGACGCTCGTGTCCTCCGCCAGGCCAGTCACCAGGAAGAGACCCTCCTCCTCTCCCGGAAACACGGGGAGACGGTCCCCGGGCGAAGAACACCCCCGGAATACCCGCGCCGCCCGGACACGGACGCCCTTGATCGGCCTCAGGGTCCCGGCTTCCACCACCCGCACCTCGAGCGTCAGGCCGGGCTTCAGAACGACATCCGCCGGCTCGGCGTCCGGGATGGCCGTGGTCTTCCCGTTGTCGTAGCCGGGCTTCCGTGCGACGACCGTCACGGGGCTCCCGACGGGCAGACGATCCACGGCGAAGGCGCCATCCGGCGCGGACCGGGCCGCGCGGGCCACGCCCTCGATCGACTGCACCATGACCTCGGCCGCCTCGACCGGCGAGCCGTCCGTCGTGACGACCCGACCCTCCAAACGCCCGGTTGTCCGGACAATGCGGATGCGAAGCCCACCCTCCTCTTCGCACGGGACATGGAAACGGACCGGCTCCGGTGCGAGCCAGCCAGCAGGTGGATCGGCGCTGACTTCGACGTCGCCGCCCATGGGCAGGCAAAGCATGAACGAGCCGTCCACGCCGGAAACGGCCGTGACTTCCGAGTTCCCGAGCGCAGCTCGCAGCATGAAGCGGGCCCGCATGGTCACGCCGGCCACGCCGTTCCCGGTCGGATCGACAACCCTTCCGCCGACCGGAAAACCCGCGGCCAGGTCGACAGTGACCTCTTTGCGCTCCCCCCAGTCGAGCGTGAGGACCCGGCGGACGGTCGCCCGGGTACCGATGTCCGAGACTTCGAGCACATGGGAGCCGGCCTCGAGGTCCACGAAGGTCTCGCTTCCCCCGGTCGAAAGCCAGAAGGTCCGCGGAGACCCAGGGCCGGTCAGGAGTCCCGAGCACCGCAAAGGGCCGCCCGCGCCCATGTGGACCATGAGCGTGGCGAAGGCGGTGATCTCGATCCGGGTTTCGCCCTCCGAGAGGCCGGCGGAGCGGAAGCCCGGCGCCACCACGAGCAAGGGGCGGGCAAGGAGCGGGCGCGGGACAAGGACCGTACCGCGACGCGGCGCGCTGGCCATGACCCGGACGGCCACGACCGTGCCCTGCTCCGGCCGGAGATCGATCTCCGGCGGCAGTTCGGCTCCCAGTGAAGCTACTTCCACTCGCACCGTGGTCGACTTCGCCACCAGCACGGCGCCGGTCGGGGCGGCATCCGGTCCGACCGCGGCGGGAGCGCCGGGTCCGACCACGGGGCCGGCGGCCGAAAAGAGAGAGAGCAGACCGGCGGCCACGAGAAGCAGCGTCGAAACCACGAAGCCCGTGCGCCTGGAATTCATGTCGGTCGCCTACGGACAGATGAACGCGTGGCTGATATCGATCGGCGGGAACGACTCCCCTGCCTGGACGAAGCGCCATGTCGCGGTGCTCTGGGTTTGTCGGTCCAGCTCGACCCTCGGCCGGAGTTCCAGAATACAGCTCTCGCTCACCTGCGAGCAGATCCTGCTCCGCGGACAGCGCGGCCGGGGGGCCGCCCGGGCGACCCGGTCGGCCCCCCGGCCTGTTCCTAGGCGCGGCCTTTCACCGCCTCCCGGACGTAGTGGGCGAGGTCGGGAGAGCCGGCGCACTCGAGGTCGTAGCGGGCCCAGACCGAGGGCTTGTTGATCTTCACGAGACGCCCGAGGTCGATCGGTGTGCCGACGACCACCAGATCGGCGTCGGAGGCGTTGATCGAGGCCTCGAGGTCCCGGATCTGGTCCGGGCTGTAGCCCATCGCCGGCAGGAGCCGGCCGATCCCGGGGTACTTCGCATAGGTCCCGGCAAGCAGCCCCTTCACCGCCGGCCGCGGGTCGACGATCTCCTTCGCCCCGTAACGGGTCGCGGCGATCGTGCCCGCCCCGGTCCTCATCCCGCCGTGGGTCACTGTCGGCCCGTCCTCCACGACGAGCACCCTCTTGCCCTTCACCATGGCAGCCTCGGCGTCGGTCAGGACCACGGGCATCCGCCCCTCGACGATCGCCGCGCGCGGGTTCAGCTTCTTCGCGTTGGCCCGGATCGTGGCCTTCCCCTCCTCCGTGGCGCTGTCCACCTTCGACAGCAGGATCACGTCGGCGCCCTCGAAGTTCGCGCGGCTCGGGAAGTAGGTCAGCTCGTGGCCCGGCCGGAGCGGATCGGCGAGGGTGATCCAGAGATCCGGCTTGTAGAACGGCGTGTCGTTGTTCCCGCCGTCCCAGAGGACCACGTCCACCTCTTCCTCCGCGCGGCGGAGGATCGAGCGGTAGTCGACCCCCGCGAAGACCACCGAGCCGGCCATGATGTGCGGCTCGTACTCCTCCCGCTCCTCGATCGTGCACTCCGCGGCGTCGAGGTCGGCGAGCGTCGTGAACCGCTGGACGGCCTGCTTCTCCAGGTTGCCGTAGGGCATCGGGTGGCGGATCGCCGCCGACCGGAGGCCGAGTTCCCGAAGCGTCCGGAGGACGTACCGAGACGTCGCGCTCTTCCCGCAGCCGGTGCGGACGGCGGTGACCGCGATGACCGGCTTCCTCGACGGGATCATCGTCTTCGCCACGTCGAAGGTGGCGAAGCGCGCCCCCGCCCCCGTGACGAGGCGCCGCTTCTCCTCGAGGTAGTCGAGCGTCACGTCGGAGTAGGCGAAGATGACCTCCTCGACCCGCTCGCGCCGCATCCGGTCGAGCAGTTCGGACTCGTCGCAGATCGGGATGCCCTCGGGATAGAGCGGCCCGGCCAGCGAGGCCGGGAAGGTGCGGTTCTCGATGAAGGGGATCTGGGTGGCGGTGATGGCGACCACCCGGACGCCGGGGTCGTCCCGGTACATCGTGAGGAACGTGTGGAAGTCGCGGCCCCCGGCGCCCATGATGAGCAGGCGCTTCGCGGGGTTCTTCTGGTTCTTCGGAGAGGACATGGGATTCCCTGTCTGCAAGCGGTCGGCGAAAGGACGGATTCTAGCAGCCGGCGGCGATCCCGGCGGGGAGTTCCCGAGCGCGCTCGGCCAGCCCCCGTTCGTATTCCGTGAACATCCGGCCCCACTTCGTGCCGAGCCAGGCCCGGATCCGCGGGCGACCGATCGCCGGGTACCAGATCGCGTCGTGATAGGCCGCGGAGCCGAAGATGAAGAGGTTCACGAGCGCCGTGCGGAAGAGGATCTTCTGGAGCGCATGGAGGGGGCCGAACCACACGGCCTTCCCGAACCGCGCCACCATGTTGACTCCGGTGACGAAGCCCCAGTCCTCCCCCGAGACGTCATCCCCGGCGATCTCGATCTCCCGGGGGTCGCCCACGCCGAGCCCGCGCTCGTGGGCGAGACGGATGTAGGGCAGCGACAGCGGGTCGAAGCCCATCATCTTCGCCGCCACGGCGTCGATCGCCACCTGGTCGGCACTGCCGAGGAGGAAGTCCTTCTCCACCGGCACCATCGTCCGCGGCCCGGGCCCGTTGCCGGCGGTCGTCCCATCCATGATCGCGAAGATCCCGGTGTGGATCTCCTGCTGGATCGACAACAGGTCCACGAGGGTCTCGTGGATGACGTCGTGCGTCCAGTGCCGGCGGCTGTTCAGGAGACCGCCGAAGGCGTTTTTCATCGCCCCCGTCGTCCCGGTGTAGATGTGGCACTTCATCGTCGGCTGGTGGACGACGTTCTTGCCGATGAAGAAGTCCGGGATGCGGAACCCCTCGGGGAAGATCCGGTGGAGCGCGAGGAGCGGCCGCTTCGGCTCGTAGCGGATCCAGTTCATGTCCCCGGGCCGGAAGTTGTAGCGGACCGGCACGCCGTAGGCCTTCAGCACCGGCGCGAGCTTGTTCAGCCGCTCGCCCTTCTCGGCCCGCGTGACGACCGTCTCGTTCTGCACGCAGACCAGGTCCCGATAGCCGCGCTCGCGAAGGCCGCGGATCGTGCCCTCCATCTGCCACGGCGTGGTGTTCGCCCCGGGGAACATCAGGTGCCAGGAGATGTTGTCCTTGAGGATCGTCGTCGAGGTCGCGGGCAGATGGTCCCGGGCCCGGGCGAGGTCGAGAAGGCGGCCGGTGTCGGCGAGCACGGTCTCGGGGCGGGTGCGCAGGGCGGCGACGATCGCTCGGGCCATGGGAGCAGGATAGCCCCGTCCCCCATCGCCGGTAAGAAGTGGGCGGGGGCCGGGCAGGGGCCTAGAATCGGGGTTTCGCCGCAGGAGGACCGTCCCCATGCCGGATCGCAAGGTCGCCGTCATCGCCTTCGGCGGGAACGCCCTCATCCGCGAGGGGGAGCCCGGGCTCGAGCAGACGCAGATGGAGCACGCGACGAAGCTCGCGGCCGAACTCGTCGGCCTCGTCGGCCAGGGCTACCGGCTGCTCCTCGTCCACGGCAACGGCCCGCAGGTGGGCAACTCCCTCATCCGCATGGAGGAATCGGTGGCGAAGGTGCCGCCGCTCTCGCTCCACACCTGCGTGGCGGAAACGCAGGGGTCGATCGGCTGCTGCCTCGAGCTGGCCCTGCGCAGCGCCCTCGGGAACCGCGGAGAGGTCGTCACGGTCTTCACCCCGGTGGAGGTCTCCGAGGACGACCCCCGCATCGACAAGCCGAGCAAGCCCGTCGGCCCGTTCTACAGCCCCTACCGCGCCGATCACCTGGTGCGCGTCCTCGACTGGGACATGGTGGAGGACGCGGGCCGGGGCTACCGGCGCGTGGTGCCGTCCCCGAAGCCGATCCGCGTGCTGAACGCCGCCCTCGTGGATTCGCTGCTCGACCGGGCGGGGATCGTGATCGCGGGGGGCGGCGGCGGCGTCCCCGTGGCCCGGATCGGGGACCGGATCGTGGGCGTCGAGGCGGTGATCGACAAGGACTACACCGCGGCGCTGCTGGCGGTCGCGGTCCGCGCCGACCTCTTCCTCATCCTCACCGCGGTGGACCACGTCCGCCTCCGGTTCGGCAAGCCCGACGAAACCCCGATCGACCGGATGACGGTGGCCGAGGCGGAGCGTTACCTCGCCGAAGGCCACTTCCCGCCGGGCTCCATGGGGCCGAAGATCGAGGCCGGGATCGCCTTCGCGACGGAGCGCGGCGGAGAGGTCCTCATCACGTCCGTGGAGAAGATGGCGGAGGCGTTCGCCGGCCGCGCCGGGACCCGCATCGTTTCGAACGAGAAAGGAAACCGATCGTGAGGCACGAAGACTTCATCTCGCTCGCCGACTGGACCGCCGGGGAGGTGGACGGCCTCCTCTCGCTGGCCACGGCCATGAAGAAGGACGGCGCGAAGTTCCGGGGCGCCCTCGCCGGGAAGTCCCTGGCCCTGATCTTCGAGAAGCCCTCGCTCCGGACGCGCACGACCTTCGAGGTCGGCATCTACCGGCTCGGCGGCCAGTCGATCTACCTCTCGCCCGCCGAGGTCGGCCTCGGGAAGCGCGAGTCGGTGGCCGACGTGGCGCGCAACCTCGAGCGCTGGGTCCACGGAATCGTCGCCCGGACGTTCGCGCACGCCTCGGTGACCGGCCTCGCGAAGTGGGCGAAGGTGCCGGTGGTCAACGCGCTCTCGGACCTGCTGCATCCCTGCCAGGCGCTGGCCGACTTCCTGACGCTTCGCGAACACCTCGGTGACCTCCGGGGGAAGCGGCTGTGCTACGTCGGCGACGGGAACAACGTCGCCCACTCGCTGATGGAGGCCGGGCCGAAGGTCGGCATGGACGTCACCGTGGTCCACCCGGAAGGCTTCGCGCCCTCCGCGGAGATGCTCGCCGCCACGCGGGCCGCGGCGAAGGCCGCCGGGACGAAGGTCGAGGTCGCCACGAGCCTCGATGCGGTGAACGGCACCGACGCGGTTTACACCGACGTGTGGGCCTCCATGGGCCAGGAGTCGGAGGCCGAGGAGCGCAAGCGGATCTTCGCGCCGTACCAGGTGAACGCGGCACTCATGAAGCGGGCGAGGCCGGGCGCGCTCTTCCTCCACTGCCTGCCCGCCCACCGCGGCGACGAGGTGACCGACGAGGTGGCCGACAGCCCGGCCTCGGTGATCTTCGACGAGGCCGAGAACCGCCTGTGGACCCAGATGGCCGTCCTCCACACCCTCCTGTGAGCACTTTGGGGCCAGGCCCTGAACCACCATTTTGACGCGTCCGGTGCCAGACCCCGCCGCGCTCCGGAGAGGCCCGGGCATGACGGGCCCTTCTCCTCGACGGGTGCAAGGTCCGCGCCGGCGTGGATCGCACGCCACACGTCCGGTCCGACCGCGCAGTCGGGACAGACCCCGGCCTCGACCAAGCGCGCCCCCCGTCACTCCGGCGGCCCCGCCGCGCGGCGGCGGCGGAGAGCGGCCAGCGTGCCGACCGTGAGGACCGTGAGACCGGCGAGCACGAGGAGGAGGGCGCCGAGGAACCCCTCCTCGAGGCCGTGTTTCGCGAGCCAGGCGACCACGTCGAGGACGACCACCGACGTGCCGGCGACGAGGAACTCGTTCCGCCCCCGGGCGAAGCCGAGCACCACCGCGACGAGGCCGAGGCCGAAGAGCACGAGCGCGTGCGCCGGTTCCTCGACCCGGAGCACCTGGATCCCGACGGACCCGTAGAGGAGCGCCGCGCCCGGGATGAAGAGTGCGAGCCGGGCCGAGCGGTCCACCCGGCCGCGCAGTACCTCCGCCGAAAGCAGGAGCGTCAGCCCGGGCGGGACGCCGTAGAACGCCGGGTCCACGATCCCCCGCGACCGCCACAGGGCGAAGAGGGCGAGGTTCAGCAGAACGGCGGCAAGGACGCCGAGGAACCGCCGCCGGAACCGGACCGCCCCGATCCCGTACGCCGCCGCGGTGAGGAAGAACCCCGAGGCCGCCTCCCCCGCCGTCCCGATGGACTCCGCGAGCCCGAGGAGCGACCAGAAGACCGCGGGGATCGGCAGGAGCAGGCCCTGGATCCCGAGCGGCCGGCGGAACCTGCCCCCCGCGGCGGCGGTGGCCCCGATGAGCGCCGCGCCGATGACCGCGAGCGCGTCCGCATGGTGGCCATGGAGCAGGTCGAGCGCCCCGGTCCGCGCCGAGAGGAACGCGTAGAGCGCGAGGAGTGCGGCCGTCGTGGCGTGGAGGAAGTGCGCCCGGCCGGGGGCGAAGGCCGCGGAGAGGGAGGCGCCGGCCGTCAACAGCATGGCCGCCGCGGCGCAGGCGGTGAGATCCGCCTCCGCCCGCCGGTACGGCAGCGAGAGGACGTTCAGGAGCAGGAAGGCGATGGCGGCGACGGCGGCGACGGCCGCGGCACGCGCGAAGGCGGGAGCGGCAGCCTCGGCGCGCGCCGGGTCGATCCGGAGCCGGAAGAGCCTCGTGATGCCTGAGAGCAGCAGGAGCGCCCCCGCTGCCGCAAGGGAGAGCACGCACAGCACCTCGTGAGCCGGACGTCCGGTGCTCGGCACGGCATAGACCACGAAGGCCAGCGCCGTCGCGAGGAGGGCGAATGCCCCGAAGTCCCCGTGGATGCGGCGGCCGTCCCGCGAAAGGAGGGCGAGCGCGACGGTGGTGACGGCGAGGAACGTGAGCGGCGTCGACAGGTGACGGAAATCCCCGGCCGTGAGACCAAGCGCCACGGCGGCGAATGCGTAGGGGATCGCCGATCCCCGCCCCTTCTCGCGGGGGAGCAGGAAGACGAGGAGGAGCCCGCAGAGCGCCACCTCCACGTCCGGCCGTCGCCAGTGGCCGAAGTCCCCGGCGATGGCGATGTTCACCGGCGCAAGTACGAAAACCGCGAGCGCGGCGGCCGCGGCGGTCGCGACGGCCCGCCCGAGGGGCCGGAAGGCCCGCGCGAAGAGGGCCGCCGCGAGGACGAAGGCGGCGGCCGCGGCGACGGCGGCGAGGCGCGGGTCGGGCGTGTCGAAGGTCGTCCACTCCTCGGCGGCCACGCTGCCGGCGAACAGGAGGAGGGCGAACCCGGCCGCGAGGAGGATCGGCAGCGCCACGCCCCGCGCCGCCGCGCGCGCCACCCCGAGGACCTTCACTCTCGGGGCGAGGAGGGCGAGCGCCGTGAAGCCGAGGATGAGCATGGGCTGCCAGCGACCGGGCCAGCGAAGAACGCCGTGCCAGAGGCCGAACGTGACGGCCCCGAGCAGGGCGACGAGGAGGAGCGCGCCGCCGGCGCGGGGCCGGCGGGGAGCGAGCACCCGGCCGGCCGCGGCGGCAAGCAGGAACCCGGCGAGGAGCGGGGCCGGGCGGTCGCCTCGATCGATGGCCATCCCCGCCGCGACGACCAGGGCAACCGCCGCGAGGACGACGGTGGCGGCGTGGAGCGTCCCCCGGCCGCGCGCCGTCCCGAGGGCCAGGAAGGCGGCGGCTCCGAGGGCGAGCGGGTAGAGGTCGTGGGACCACCCGAGGCCGCGCACGACGGCGACCGCGAAGAGGCCCGCGAAGAGGCCGGAGAGGAGGCCGGCGGGGTGGTTCGAGGAGAGCCGGAGACCTCCCCCGGCGAGGGCCGCGGCGATGGCGAGCAGGAACCCTTCCGGGTCGCGCGTGCCGGGCTCGGCGCCGATCGCGATGTCCATGAAGCGGAACGCGATCCAGAAGAGCAGCACCAGTCCGGCGCACGTGGCGATCCCGTCGAGGCCCGTCGTGAAGACGGCGCGGGACCGCTCGCGCCGCGCCGCGAGCCGGACGGCGGCCGCGAGGAGCGCCACGCCGGCCGCCGCGCCGAGGGCGGCCTCGCTCCCTCCGACGCCGAAGGAGAGCGCGCCGGCGGCCGCGGGACCCGCCACCAGGAGGAGGATCGCGGCCACCCCCGCGGCCCAGGCCTGGCGCGCGCGGAAGGCGGCGACCGCGAGCACCGCCGTCGCGAGGAGAAGGCCGGCGGGGTGGTGCCACGTGAGGATGCCGCGATCCATGGCGGCGAGGACCCGGAGCAGGCCGGGGAGCAGGCAGCCGAGGATCCCGGCGGGCAGGAGCAGCGCCGGGTCGACCTCGCGCCACACGGACCTCCGGAGTCCCGGCGGGGTCGAGGGGAAGTGTCCGACCAGCGGCAGCAGGGGGAGGGCCGTCGCGGCGGAGAGCACCGCCGACCATGCGTCCGGCGGGACGAGCCCGAACGCGGCCCCGGCCCCGGCCGCGGCGCGCGCCAGGACGAGAGCCGCGACCAGTGCCGGTTCCGGGCGGCGGTAGCTCGCGGCCAGGACGAGGAGCAGGGCGGCGAGGGCCGCGGCGCCCGGCATGTCCCACCCCCCGGCCGCCGATAGCTGGATGAGGGGCGGAGACTCGTCGATCCCGAGGAGGGCCCCGAGACCGAGGACGACGGCCACGACCCCGGCCAGCGCGGCGGCGGCGTCGGTGAGGGTGTCGGCGGCGGCCGCGGCGAAGCCCCCGGTGGGTGCCGGTGGCCGCGCCGAGCCGGTGGAGGCCGAAGGAGAGCCCGCCGAAGACGAGCGCCGCGCCGGAGAACACGAGGAGCCGGCTCCGCGCCGGGATCGCGAGGAGGAGGAGGAGCGCCCCCTCGGCGGGCAGCACGGCGGCCGGCGCGCGGAGGTCCCCGCGACAGGCGGCGACGGAGAGCGCGCAGAGGCCAGCGGCGGCGGCCATCGTGAAGCCAAGCGCCACGCGGGCGTGGTCCGTCGCGCGTCCTCGCAGGCGGAGGGCGAAGAGGCCGCTCGCCGCCACGAACGGCAGGAACGTCAGCCCGTAGTAGGCGAGCGGCAGGGCGCGGGGCTCGTAGCCCAGCGCTCCCGCCGCGCGGTCGCGGACGGCGGCGGCCAGCGCGCGGACCGGGGCCGGCAGGTGGAGGTACGCGGCGGCGGCGAGGACGAGCCCGGGGAGGAGGAGCGCCGGGACGGGGAGCCGCAGGCCGGCCGCGAGGGACGCCGCCGCGCCGAGGGCCGCCGCGGCGAGCAGGGCGCGTTCGTCACCGAGGGCGATCACCGTCCCGCCGATCGCGAGCGAGAGCGCGGTCACGGTGAACGGGATCGAGCGCTCGCGCGCGACGCGGGACCCGAGCAGGGCGGACGCCGCGCCGGCCATCGATGCGGCGATGCCGAGGGGACCGAAGATCGTGCCGGGCACGGAATCCGCGCGCCACGCGGCGAGGGAGAGGACTCCCGCGAGTACGGCGCCGGCGAAGACGACGAGGAGCGAGGACCAGACCGTGGGAGCAAGGCGCCCGGAGGGATCGGGAACGGCGCGACGGAGGTGGAACGCGAGCGAAAGGAGCACGATCGCGGCGCCCGCGGCACCGGCCGCCGCGGGGAATCGCCCAAGCAGGTGGGCGGGGAGGATCGCCGCACAGGCCACGGTGAGCGCGGCGGGGAGCGCACGAAGGAGCTTCGGCTCCGCGACCTTCGCGAGGGCCCGGGCGGAAAGGTATCCCGGACCGAGCACGGCGGCGGAGGCGAGGAGCCCGAGGAGGAGCGAGGCCGAGAGCAGTTCCCCCGCCGCCGCCGCGGCCACCGGGACCAGGAACCCGGTGACGACGAGGAGGACCCGCTCCACCTCCGGGAGGTTCCCTCCACGGTTGAGGAGACGGCCGGCGGCGAAGAGGACGATGCCGAGGAGTTCGATGCCGCCCACGACGACGAGGAGCCGCTGCTCCCCGGTCATCGTGGTCCACGCCGTGGTGACGAAGTAGACGGCGCCGGCCACCAGGAGGAACGCCGCGAGGGCGAAGAGGATGTTCTCGGCGAAGGCCGGCCCCAGACGGGCCCAGACCGACGGGCCGGGGGCGGCGGCCGGGGCGGCCGGCGACGGAAGGGGCCGGGCCGGCGGCTCGGGCGCCGCGAACGCGGGCGGCAGCGGCGGAGGAGCCGCGGCGACGTTCGGCGGTCCAGCGGGAACCGGAAGCGGCGGCGGCCCGGCGGACGGCGGCGCACGGAGCGCGGCGGAACGGGCGTCGAGGAGAGTAGCGATCGCCTCGCGGAGGTCCTCCGGGAGATAGAGCCACCGCCCGAGCGAGGCCCGCAACTGCTCGACGGCCCGGCCCGCGAGGATCGGCCGGACCTCGATCGCCGCCCGGCAGTACGTGCAGACGACGACCCCGTCCGGCGAGTCCGCCTTCACGGTCGACCCGCACCCCGGGCAGGTGATGAGCTGCACCCCCCGATCCTACTCCGTGCCGCTCCCGGGGCAAGGCCCTAAACCACGAGGAGCCCGGACTCTCCCTCCACGCGGGGGTCGTCGCGAAGCTCCCGGCCCCCATCTGGCGCCTGCAGCGATCACGGGGTCGGCAGGTCACGCTCTCCTCCCACGGCGCGGAGCTGTTCCGTGATCGTGGTGTCCGACCCGACGAGGTGGCCCTGCTTCGGCCCCGAGGCCGCGAGGGGACCCTCGTCGAGTTGGCTGGTGAGAAGGAGGTGGTGAAGCGACTCCTCGAAGGTGGAATGACGCTGGCGGACGCCGTGATCCCGCTCACCGCACCCGCCAGACTCGAGCAACCGAGTCTGTTCGAATGAGATCGCCGCCAGCGGTCTTTCGCGCGGTGGAAGACGCGGCCAGGCGGTCAGCGGAGGCGGAGGGGCTTGCGGAGGAGCTTCCCGGGGCGGGAGGAGTTGCCGAGTTCGAGGAGCACCGTGGTCTTGCCCGGCGCGGCGAACAGGACCTCGTGGGGGCCGGGGCCCAGGGCCGTCGCCGGGTCCCCGCCGGGGAACGTCCAGCGCCAGGAACTCGCGTAGCGGCAGGCGGCGGTGAACGTGACGGGAGCGCCCGCGAGCGGCTGCTTCGGCTCCACCGCGATCTTCCCGGCGGCCCGCCGGCGGGAGGGGTGCTCGTCCGCGAGCACGATGTCCCGGATCCGCACGTGGTCGCCGTCCGCGGCCGTCACGGTCAGCGTGACCGTGTACGTGCCGCAGTTCACGAACTGGTGCGCGGGGTGCTGCTCCGGGGAGTTCCCGCCGTCCCCGAAGTTCCAGGCCCATGCGAGCGGCTCGATCGTGGAGGTGTCGGTGAACTGCACGAGGAGCGGGAACTCGCCGCGCCGCGGGGTCGCCGTGAAGTCCACCCCCACCGCGGCCCCGCCGTCCCAGCCCGCGAGGCGCGCGAAGAGCCACCACGCGGCGAAGGCCTTCCGGTTCGCGTTCAGGGGCTCGGAGTGCGCCGACTCGCAGGAGTACCAGTCGACGCCCTCGGTGTGCGTGTTCTGCCACTCCGCGGCCCAGTTCCTCACGTCGGAACCGTCGAAGTACTCGCAGGCGTCCGTCCCGTCCCGGGAGAGGTACTCGTTGCCCTCCGGGTCGTAGCTCTCGATGTCGGCGAAGTCGAAGAGGACCCGGTTCCCGTTCCGGCAGTGGGCCCGGATCCTCTCGTTGTTCTGGTTGAGCGTGCCGGCGGTCCCGGTGCCGTCGAGGTGGCCGGTCATGTAGACGAAGGTCACGCCCGGGTAGTCGGTCTCCAGCCCGCTCATCAGGGAGAGGTAGGTGTCGATGTCCGTCGTCGAGGCGTAGGAGACCTGCCCGCACCACGACCACATCACGACGTTCACGCCCGCGTGCGCGGGCTGATCCAGGAAGGTCCGGGTACGCGAGGCGAAGGTCGTGAAGTCCGGATTGCCAAGGTCCCCGGGGACGAAGTAGTCGTCGAGTCGCAGTGCCCCGCCGGCGCCCGTCTCGTTCCAGGCGTAGGCCTCCGGCGGGTTCGGCGCCCCGGCGAAACCCGCGAGCCCGGTCATCCCGGTGGTGATCTGGCTCCCGTGGGAGGTGTGGCCGTAGGCGATGCTCAGGTCCGTCCTGGCCGCCTCGATGGCCGCGAGGGGAACCTGGGACAGGTCGCAGCAGGCGTGGTCGGCGATCAGCGGCTCATCCCGCACGGCCGCCGAGAGGCGCGAACCCGGACCGCCGGAGAGCATGCCGAGGACGGCGAGGGCGAGGATCGGGGTCGGGATCCGCATGGTCCGGTCTCCTCCGATGGACGGCACGGCGGGAATTGTATCCCTGAATCGAAGCGGGGGCGACTGGTAGGATCCGCGTTTTCCAGAATCCAGGAGACCCTCATGGCCGAACCGCTGCCGCAGGTGAAGATGGAAACCTCGAAGGGGGAGATCCTCCTCGAGCTGTTCGAAGACGATGCGCCGAACACCGTGGCCAACTTCGTGAACCTTGTGGAGACCGGCTTCTACGACGGGATCGTCTTCCACCGCGTGATCCCGAACTTCGTGATCCAGGGTGGCGACCCGCAGACGAAGGACCCCGCGAAGAAGAGCCGGTGGGGCACGGGCGGGCCGGGCTGGTGTATCGACTGCGAGACGAAGGGGAACCCGCAGAAGCACGGGCCGAAGGTGCTCTCCATGGCCCACGCCGGCCTGAACACCGGCGGGAGCCAGTTCTTCATCACGCACGTCGCCACGCCGCACCTCGACGGGAAGCACACCGTCTTCGGCCGGGTGGTCGAGGGCCAGGCCGTGGTGGACGCCGTCCGCCAGGGCGACACGATCGTGAAGGCGACGGTCACCTCGAAGCGCAACCACATCTACGAGCCGCAAAAGAACGACCTCCGCCGCTAGCCGCGCGTCGGGGTGAGCCTCCGCTCTGGTGGAAGCCCCTCGGCGACTGGTTGCCAGGGCGGGCAAGTTGACCCAGGGTCGTTCTTCCCGGGCGGGAGGATTGACCCTGGGTCAGGTTTCCCGGGTATCGGGCGGTCAATGGCCCAGGGCGAGCCGGAAGAAGCCGAGGTCGCCGTCGCTCGGCTGGCCCTTGTGGCCACGGGACTCCATGAACGGCAGTCGGTCCTTCAGGTCGAGGATCTGCCGCTCGTCGGCCACGGCCTTCACCTCGCCCTTCGGGATCTCCCGGAAGTTCTCCGCGGGGACCTGGACCGGCGTCAGCACGGGAGCGTAGTCCTCGAGGCCCGTCACCCCGTCGTACCAGTAGCCCCAGTAGCGCTCGCCGTTGCGGCTCCCGGTCCAGGTCTGCGCGAAGACCGCGAGGCCGCTCCCGCACGCCGCCACCCCCTTGATCCGGTGCTCGCAGGCCTCGTCGGGACCGGTGCCGGAGAAATGGAAGCCGGTCCACTTCTCGGCGCCGTCCGCGGCGGAGAGTGCCAGGAGCAGGCCATCGCCGGAGCCGGTATCGAAGCCTGACGCGCCGAGGCGTCCGCCCACGTACAGCGTCTCCCCGATCAGCTTGACCATGTGGGTGTTCGAACGGTCACCGGCCGTGCCCTGGCAGGTCTTGCCCCACAGGCACTTCCCGTCGGGGGCGATCTTCGCGGCGCTGAAGAAAGTCGCGGCGCCGCGGCGGTCGAGCGAGGCATAGATGTTGCCCTCGGCATCGAGGTCGAGGCTGTTCACCGGGCTGCCACGCCCGAGGTCGAGGCTCTGCACCCACTCCACCTTCGGCTCGGCGCCATCCGCGCCGGAGAGCTTCGCGAGGAACGCGCGGTCGCTGGCGAGCCCGCCGATGACGAGGCTCCCGCCCTCTCCCGCCCGGATCGCGTAGCCGCGGTCGTTCGAGCCCGGAGTGATGTCGAGCGCGCGCGCGAACGCGACGCTGCCGTCGGCGGCATTCAGCGCGAGGACGAGCACCGCCGCGTCCCCCTCCGTGACGCCGGTCAGGAAGACGCGCCCGCCGCGCGCATCCACGGCGTAGAACTGCGCGCTGTGCTTGGCGAGGAGCGACTTCGGCCACTCCGGCCGCCAGAACTTCTCCCACAACGGCTCGCCGGTCTTCGCGTCGATCTTCAGCGCGAGGGCGGCGTAGTTGTTGTTCGAGCTGGCCGGGCTGTACGCCCCGGCGAGGTAGAGGGAGCCCTCCTCGTCGAGGCAGAGGCTCCCCGCCGTCCCGCCGGTCTCCGCGTTCTGCCCGGAGTCCGGGCTGTAGTCGCGGAACTTGCCGTTCCAGAGCTTGACGAAGCCGAGGGTGCCATCGGCGTTCACCCGGCCGTAGATCAGGTCATAGGCGAACTTGTCCGCGAGATTGGTGGCCTGCGCGCTGAACCAGCAGTTCCCCTCGGCGTCGCCCACCAGGCCGCCGGCCATCTCGTCCGTGGCCGGCGTCCCGATGAGCCGGAAGAACTCCTCCGTGCCGTGGGAGAAGAACTTCGCGCTCCCCGCCCCGCGGCCGGCCAGCTTCAACTCGAAGGTCTGCCCGCCGCCGTACGTGATGGTGAGCGTGGCGGCCCGCTCGAGGGACACCACCGGGAAGAACCGTACCCGGAAGCCGTAGTTGCCCTTGCCGGCCTCCAGCTTCGCGCCGGCAAAGGCCAGCGGCGTCCGCTTCATGTCGGTGGTGAAGAGGGTGATCTCCTCTTCGTTCACCCCCTCGGCGCGCGCGACCTCGATCTTCTCCAGCGAGATCTCGGCGCCGGTCTTGTTGTAGATGCTGATCGTGAGGAAGTATTCCGAGAACAGGGGGACCGTGTTGTTCTCCGCGTTCATCGGCATGAAGTAGCGATCGCCGGACGCGAGCTGCTTCCCCTCGGTCATCACGGTGATGCCGCCGGCCTCCTGCGCCAGCGGCGAGAGCGGGATGGTCGCGACGAGCGCCGCGACGAGAATCGACGACACGACGAGACGCGCTTTCACGTTGAGCCTCCTTCCGCCGGAACCGGATCCGCGGACATTCTACGCGATCGGCGGCCGCGGTCAACTCGAACGATCATCCGACTTGACAGGGGGATCCCCCGTGGTCCGAGTCCCGTCGCGTGGTATTCTCGGCATGATGAACCGGGCTCGAGACTGGCCTGCCCAGTCCGGGAAGGACCTGGCGGCGGCCCGCTGAAGGAAGGCGGGAGGGGACTACGAACGGGACTCGCTCAGCAGCCAGCAGGCGATCGACGATGCCGATGGAGTCCTCTCCTTCTGCCGGGATCGAGTGGCTTGACCTCCCGCGACGGCTTGCCGATCTCCGGCTCCGCGCGCGCCACCTCCGGCAAGCCATGCCGTCCGTGAGCCGGGTCATCCGCTTCGGCTCCCTCGCCCGCGGTGACGCCGGCCCCCGCAGCGATGCCGACCTCCTGATCGTGGTCTCCGGGCCTCCTCACCCGCGGCCCCCGGACCGCGCGGCCGAGGTTTCGCGGGGCCTCGGCCGCGGGTCGTGCCCGGTGGACGTCTTCGTGCTCACCGAAGAGGAGGTAGACGATGCGCGGGAGCGGGGCGTCGTCCGGGTGGCGCTGGAAACGGGTCTCGATCTGCTCACCTGAAGGCGGATCATGAAAGCGCTCCGACCGACCCTGGCCCTGCTCGTGACCGCGGCGCTCGCCGCCGGGGGGTTCCTCGCGCCGGCCGTGGAAGCACGGGCCGTCTCGATCCTCGCCGCTCCGGCCGGAGGGGAGTTCGCCGCCGGGGAGGTCCGGGTCGAGAAGGACCGGGCCGCGCAGTCGCTGACAGTCCGCTTCGACCGGCCCGCCGACGCGCCGCCCGGAGCGTACTCGCTGTGGGTGGAGACCGGGTTGGCCTCGGGCGCGTTCCTCCCGGCCGGGACCTTCGGGGCCGGAACCACCCGCGGCGGCTTCACGACGTGGCGGCTCGTCCTGGCCGGACAGGGGGGGCCGCCGGAGGGTCTGGGGATCACCGATCTCGACGACCTGTCGGGCCGGGTCGTCGAGGTGCGGGACGGAGGCGGCGCGGTGGTCTTCCTCACCGGGGCGGTGCCGCTCGACCGCGCCGCTCACCGGCCGGCTCCGACTGGAGCGGCCCCGGGCCGGGCCGACCTCCTGCGCCCCGAGGCAACACCCCGGCCGCGCGCTCGCGGGCAACTTCTCCTCGAGGGGAACGGCGGTGCGGGGTGGCTCGGGCTCGAGGCGCGAAACCTCGCGGCGGGCATGTTCCCCGACCCCGGCCTGCTCTCGGCGGCGATCGAGACCGCGCCGGGGAGCGGCATCCTCGTGCCGGCCGGCGCGCTCTCCCCCGTTTACGCGGGCAACCCCTGGAAGGGCTCCTTCCGACTCGTCTGGCGAGTAGACCTCGCCGCCGACCCCGACCCGCTCGCCGGCCGGCGGATCGAGGTCCACGACGGGGAGGGGCGGCCCCTCCTGTGGGCCAATCTCCCCGCGGTCGGCGCGGGCGAGGGCGCGAGGCCGATCCGCGCCGCCTCCCCTCTCGCGCCGCCTCCGGCTTCACCCTCGCCCGAAGCCCGGGGGACTGTCGGGCTCCGCCACGATCCCCGACTCGGCCGGTCCGGGTTCTCGCTCGAAGCCCGCGGCCTCGGGGGAGGGGCGGACCTCGCGCTGTGGCTTTCGTCCTCCGCCGGGTCGGGCGTCCTCGAGTTCGCCGGTCCCCTCGCCGTCCGGAGGACCGCGGTCCGCCACCGATGCCGCTCGGAGCGCGGAGATCCGCTGCCGCTCGGCGCCGCGGACACGCGGGCCCTCGCCGGCCGCGCGGTGGAGATCCGGGACGGCGCCGGCCGCGTCCTGCTCTCCGGCGTGTTGCCGCTCCTCGCCGGCCCCGTCGCGCGCTGACCCGGGCGGCCCTTCACTCTCCGATCTGACCGATGGCGCCGAGGAGGCCGCCGCCATCGCCCCCGGCCTTGCGGGAGAGGCGGCGGTCCTTCGGGTACTGCTCCCCGTCCCGCCGGCGCGCCGGGTCAGGCGCTCGCGGGCCACGGAGCGGATGGCCTCGCACGTCGCGCACCGGTCCGGCGGGTGATCCCCGGGTGCGCCGTCACTCCCCGGCGGCCTCCCGCGCCAGTTCGGCGATGCGCTCGAGGAGGCGGCGGATACGGCCGCCTTCCACCATGGCGCCCTGGTGGCCGTCGCAGAAGCGCTCCCCCCGGACGCAATACGTGAGCATCGACCGGACCTCCGCGAGCGAGGCTCGCCGGACCGCATCGGGGTCCTCCAGCATCCGGCCGGCCCGGCGGGGGTCGTACCCGTGGTCGCACCAGCACTCCGCCGAGGCGGCCCGGAAGAACTCCGCCACGACCGGGTGGTACTCCGGGTACGGCACCACGAAGGGCTTGCCGTCGGCGGAGGGGCCACCGTGCCACCGGAGGATCGGGACGACTCCCTCCGCGTGAAGGCGCGGCAGGAAGGCCACGAGGGCTTCGATCTCCCGTCTCGAGGGCAGGGGCGTTTCCATCAGAACCCGTGCTCGATCCGCAGGACGAAGGAGGAATCGCTGTCGCCGCCGCCGAAGGCGTTCGACTGGTTCGTCCCCCCGATGGACCCCAGTTCCCGCTGCGCCTCGGAGCGTACCCAGCCGATGCCGATCCGGGTCCGCGGATTCGGATACCAGGACAGCATGAGCTGCCAGACCGTCGTCTCGTCGGAATCGACGCCCTCCGGCGCGTAGCCGTTCAGGATCAGGTAGCGGTCCATGTCGCCGTTCGACCACGAGAGGGCCAGTTCCAGCCGGCCGGGGAAGCCCGCCGCCCAGTCGGCCTTCGTCGCCGGGTCGGGGCTGGCCCAGGCGCCCCGGGACGACCGGTGCTCCTCCCCCGTCACGTTCCAGGCGACCTGCCAGCCGAAGGCCAGCATCCCGTCCATGTCCTCCTCGCCCTCTTCCACCGGGACGCCGTTCGCCGCGCCGACGAGGTGCTCGTAGCCGATCCGGACCGGCCCCCAGCTTCCGCCCGCCTCGAAGGCCAGCCAGTACCCGGAATCCCCGCCCAGCTTCCGGGTGCGGAACACCTTGTTGTCGAGCGGCGTCTCGAGAAGCAGCGCGTCGTCGAACTCGGAAAGCGAGAAGTACGCCCCACCCAGATAGAGCCCGCGGAGGAGGTCCGGGAAGCAGGAGTCCGCGCCGCCGAAAGGGTGCGCGAGGAGCCGCAGGCCGAGGAGCGAACCACCGGTCTTCTCGCCGCTCACGGCGAACCCCTCGCCGGCCGTCGCCGCGGCGGAGTAGAAGAGCCGCCCGCCGAAGAGTTCCCCCTCGATCCCGAGCCCCACGTCGTGCCGCCCGGCGAGCCTGCCCGGGAAGCCGTAGCCGACCGCGGGCAGCACCTCCCCCCGGGTCGCGAAGTCCGAGGTCGGAGCGATCCGGAACTGCCCGACCCGGATGAGGAACTCCGGGCAGAACTCGTACGCCGCCCACGCCTCCCAGAGGTTGCGCCGGGTGTGAGTGCCCACGAGGTCCGGCTCCACGAGGAAGGAGAAGTCGTCGAAGAGACCCTCGATGGTGAGGCGCGCGTCGGCCCATCGGAGGCCGTCGCTCTTCACGTTGTCGGAGCCGTACTTCACGAGGTCCGCGGCCAGCCGCCCGCCAAGGTGGAGTTCGCCGCCCCAGAACCGGAAGGTCGGCCCCCGCAGGTCGAAGGGATCGAGGGAGACCTCGACCGCCGGCGCGGCCTCCTCCGCCCGGAGTTCGACCGCGAAGAGGAGGAGGGTCACGACCAGGAGCGCGGAGCGGTGCATGGCAGACCTCCGGGGCCCGTCGGGCGCGTCGGAATTCTATCACGGCTGGCAGCCCGTCAGCGTAAGCACTCATGCGCGCGGAGACCCCTCGGCGACGGGCTGCCAGCACTCAACGGCTTGAAACGGCTTCAGGGCCGAGCCGATGAGGATGCCCGGTCTTGCTTCAGTTCCGGGTGGTATGGAGTTACGGGAGGTTTCGCGTGGTGCACACGAGCGACCACTCTTGAGTGACCTCGATGCAGGAACTGGCGGAATGCCCGCGCAACTTGATCTGGCCGGGCCGGAAGGTCTTCTGCAGAGAATCGGAAGAGGAGACACCGGGCCAGGAAGCCCGGGAAATCTGAAGAACCAGCCCCTGTCGGGGCCAAGGACGATCTCTGCGGTGCGACCCTTCCCCTCGACAGGAGGCTAGCCCGCGGCTCTCGAGTCCTGATCCACCTCGGGAACAGCCCGAGGCGGACCTCCGGCCAGTGCCGTCCGAAAACGGTGATGGCGGCGTCGGCGATGCGCCGGGAGATCGGCGGCGGTCCCGGCAAGGCCGGACCTCTCGCTTACTTCCCCACGTTCTCCTCGAGGATCCGGTTCCGCCAGGTCGTGTGGCCATACAGCTTGCCCCACGAACCGTCCGCCTGGCGGTCCTGCGCCACGCAGGCGCCGTAGACGAACGCCTCCTCGCCTTCACGGCTCGCCACCTGGGCCCACAGGAAACGCGTCTCGCGGTGGCGGACCGCGCTGCGGGTGTTGTCCGTCCACTCGTCCACCGATTCGATCTCCCAGTCCTCCGACTGGATCGTGACACGCAGCGGCCGGGCGGCCGGAACCTTCGCGACGAGCACCGAGAAGGCGAACGTACGGATCTCCTCCGCATCGGCTCCCCGGTAGCGGTCGGGCCCCATCACCTTCGACTTCAGGTTCGCTTCGAGTCTCTTGCCATTTTCCGCTTGGATCGCCGCGAGGCGGGCGCGCAGCCCTGCGAGGTCCGCATGCTCCGGCTGTGCCACGGCGAGGCGATCGATGGACTCCTCGATCGCCCGGAGCTGGTCGGCATCCATGGCCGGGGCGGGGCGCAGCTTCGCCTCCTCGGGCCAGTGTTCGGCCCACTTCACCCAGTGCTCCTCGGCAGTCGCGAGCTTCTCGGCGGCCTCCGCGGACAGGCGGGCGATCCGCTGCGCCTCGCTCTTCGGCCACTCCTCGAGCTGGCGGGCGATCTGCTCCTCGATCGCCTCGAGTCTCCCGGTCTTTCCGGAAGGGAACGACGCCTGCCGGTACTCCTCGAAGAGCCTCTTCAGCTCCTCGTAGCGGATCCGCGAGGCCACGCCGGCCAGGAAGTGCTTCGGATCGCCAAAGGTCCCGTAGGGGCCGAGCCGCTCCACCCACGGCTTCGAGTCCGCCTCCTTCTTCGCCCACGCCGCGTCGCCGGCGGCGCGCTTCGCCTCCTCTTCCGCGAGCCGAGCCTCCTCCGCCGCCCGGGCCTCGGCCTCGGCCCTGGCTTTCTCGGCCGCGGCCGCTTCGGCCTCGGCCTGCTTCGCGGCCGCGACCTTGCCTCGGAGCGCCCTCGCGCGCTCGCGGACCGCCTTCACCTCCGGGTGGTCCACCGTGGCCGCGTATTGCCTCTCGATCTCCGCCAGGAGCCGCTCGGCCTGGACGAGGGTCCGATCGGCCGCGCCGGTGCCGCCCTTCCCGAGTTCCGCCTCGGCCTTGCCCAGCTTGTCCGCGGCCTGCTTCAGGCGGCTGGCCACCGCCGACGGGAGCTTCGAGCCTCCGTCCTGGGATTCGGCCGGCGCCCCCGCGACCAGGAGAAAGACCAGGGTCGCGAGGCCCATGGTGAACAGGTGGACCCGGATCGTCCTCATCGCAGCACCCCCAATCCTATCGCCCCGCGGCGCGCTGCGCCGCCCCGGGCGGGTCAATCGAAGTCCCCGGTCAGGCCGAGCTTGGCACGACGGGCCTTTCGGGCCTCCAGGAGTTTCGCGATCTTCCCGTCCTCGGCGGCCTTCTCCTTCAGCCAGGCGTCGACCGTCGCCTTCTCCTTCTCCCGGAGCTTCTTCAGTTCATCGTCGAGCTTCAGCTGGGCCTGGCGCCGCTCCTCCTCGCTCCCGTATTTCCCGCGGGTGATCGCGAGGGACTTGTCACGGTAGCCGAACTCGTGCTCCCGCGCCACGGAGGCGAGTCTCATCTCCCGCTCCGCGTATGGGCCGTACTTGCCCGCGTGCTCCTGGACGACCTTGCGCTCACCGTCCGAGATCCGGTCCTCCTCCTCGTAGGCCTTGCGGAGCTTCTCCATGTCCGCGTCCCGGCTCTGGACCTTCAGCCGCAGGGCGCGCAGATCACCCCTGGCCCGGTCGGTGACCGTCGTGAGGTCATCGTAGTCCTTGCCCTTGAATGGCGCGTAGACGTCCAGCCAGGTGCCCTTCACCAGCGGCTGGTACATCTCGTCGAAGCTCTTGCGGACCTTCACGAATTCGTCCCACTCCTTGCGCATCGCCTTCGACCACAGGACGGGGAAGTCGAGCCACAGCCCCATGACGCCGGGGAACGACTCCTTCGCGGACTCCCAGCGCTTCAGGGCCGCCTCGGCCTTCTTGTCCAGGGCCGGAGCCTCCTTGCCGTAGGACTGCTCGATACGCTCCACCGTGACGCGCATCGAGATGCCCACCGTCCACACCCGGTCCGCCACCTGGACGAGGCTGCCAAGGAGGGTCTCGATGTCCTTCAGGGCCGGGCTGTCCTGGCCGAGCATCTTCGCCACATCGTCGAGGATCCTCACGGCCGCCTTCAGGTCCCGATCGTACATCTTGAACTTTTCCGGGCCGTCCTCGATCGCGCTCTCCAGCGCGACGCGGTCCTCGTAGAGCTTCCCCCGCCAGTACATGATCTGGACCCCCGAGTCCCGGATGTCGTCGAGGAACTTCTGGTTCATCGAACGGTACGCCTGCTGCTCCTTCAGGTCCTTCTTCTCCGCGGTCAGCTTGATCTCGGTGCGGTCGTTCTTGATGGTCCACGTGCCGAACATCTCGTCGCAGTAGGCTTCCCAGAGATCCTCGTTGAGCTTCTTGTCGCGCGACTTCGTCTTCACGACCGCGTCCAGGCGCGCGAGTCCTTCGTTCACCGCCTGCATCGCGTCCTTCCTGAGTTCCTCGTACGTGTCGAGGCCGCTGCGGTGGAGCTTGATCCCCTCGCCCGGGATCGGCTCTCCGGGCGGCAGCACCTGGGCGAAGGCGGGCAGCGCCAGCGTCATGGAGAGCACCAGCGTCAGGCAGGCGATGCGGCGGTTCATGCTTTGCTCCGTTGTCGCGATCCGATGAAGGGCTCAGAAAGGCTGGGCGTAACTCTCGATGTACCAGCGCTCGCCCTCGACGCGGCGCAGCTCGAAGGGCTTGGGCGAGCCGTACTGCAGCCCGCGCTCGTCGTAGGCGCGGGTCTCGATGAAGGCCTGCTCGATCTTCGGCCCGTAGACCTGTTTCATCCGCGCGAGGTGCTCGGGGTCCAGGAAGAAGCTCTTCAGCGGGTCCTCGGAGTCATAGCCCTTCATGACCCTGATCTCCGCGGTCCCCACGAGCACCTTGCAGTAGAAGGTCGAAAAGCGGTACTGGTGCCAGTCCCAGTGGTACATGCAGAGAGACCGGCCCTTCGGCTTCTCGTGGCGGCGGGGAGCGATGCAGGCGAAGTAGAGTGGAAGGTTCTTCTCCTTGATGGCGGTGGCGAAGATCTCCACCAGCCGCTCAGGCGTGACGTCCGGCGGGACTTCCGTCACGGTGTACATCTCCCGCTTGATGTCCTCCATCTCCTCTTCCCCGGCGAACGAGCCTCCGGTCTCGAGGCTCAGGTTGACCTGGGAGAAGGTCCGGTCCGGCACCCAGATCGCCATCGGCTCCACGATCCAGCCCCACGCCGCGGCACGCTTCTTCTCCTTCCCCGCCTGGGGCACGAGGAGGTCGATGCCCGTGATCCGGCCGACCACCGTCCACTTCATGCCCTCGGGAACGTCGGAGCAGACGAGCCGCCGGTAACGCCGCACCGCCTCGTAGGCCCCGATCCACGGCCGGCCGGCAAGGTCGACGAAGTAGTAGCCCGCCGTGCCACTCCCCACGAAGCAGAACTGCCGACCGAGGTCGCTGAACTCGTTCGTCGGGTACTCGAAGTCCTCGAGCACGACGAACTTGCCGATGACCTCCGCGGGCTTGGCCTCTTCCTGCCGGGGCGCGGGCAGCGCCTTCTCGAGGAGGTTGCCGGACTTGCGGACCTCGTCGAGGCACTTCTCCCAGCGCGCACGGGCGGTCTCGGCGAACCGGTCGCGCAGCTTCAGGGCGTTCAAGCGGTAGGTGAGTGCCTCGGGCTCGATCTGCACCAGCTTCCCCTCGCTCGCCTCGAGCGCCTGTCGGGCCCGCTGGAACAGAGCCTCGACTTCGGGGTGATCGGGCCAGGCTTCCTTGAGCTTCTTGATCCGCTCCAGCGCCTCGGTCGCGTCGTGATCGAGCTTCATCGGCTGGCCCCGGGCCAGCTCGACCTTCCGCTCGAACTTCTCCAGCCGATGCCGCGCCCCATCCAGCTCCTGCCGGGAGGGGCCAGCCTGTGCCGGCCCCTTCTCGTCGGGCGCGGCGGCCGAAGGGAGGAGCACCAGAAGCGCAAGGGCGATGCCGAACGGTGTTCGCATGGCGGCGGATTCTACCGATTCTCCCCGACAAGGAAAATCCTCCCCGGGCGACGGCAGGTCACGGCCGTCGATCGAGCCTCCACGTGACGCCGATCTCGTGATCCGGACAGCCGATCGTGATCGGCCCAGCCGGGGTCTTGTCGAGAACGAGACGCTCCTCCGCCACCCGGTGGCCATCCGACCACTTCCCCGCGATGCCGGCGACCTGCTCGCCGGTGGGATCTGGACAGCCTTCCCCCGCCGGACCCGCGCAACTTCCGAATCGGCGGATCGTGCCGGCACTGCAGTCCCGCACCGTGTCGGTAAAGGTCAGAGCGGGAGCAAGGGCCGCCAGAAGATGCGCAGTGCGCGCTTCACCGCGGTCAGGGCGTTGATCCGCCCGAAGCCGTAGTAGGGATGGTGACCAGCTTCATCGTAGGTCACCCCCCCCACCTGGTCGCAGCTCGCCAGCAGCAGCTTCTTCAGCCCCGTCGCGCTGAGCCGCGGCCGAAGTCCCAGCACCAGGGCCGCGATCCCCGCCGCCAGCGCCGTGGCGTAACTCGTGCCGGTGGCCACGTCGCACCAGTAGCAGCCGCAATCGTCACCGCTGGAGGTGACGTAGACGCTGCTGCCGGGGGCCACGAACGCGAGCGCGGCGCCATACGCATCGCCGGACTTTCCGAGGGGGTTCGATTGACCGACGACCATCAGGTGCGGCGACTGGGTGACGACGTCGTCGGTCAGGGGCACCTCCCGATTGTCGGCGGCATAGAGCACGGCACACCCCCGGCACTGCCGGCCGCAACTCGCGGCGAAACGCAGCGCCTGCAGCACCGGATGGACGTCCTCGATCGTCGCCGGGGGGAAGACCTCGCCGACCCACGCGGGGCACTGGTAGCTGATGGACAGGACGTCCGCCCCATCGCCGGGAGCCGCGTCGTCGAAGTAGAGCGCGGGCTCCGCGGCACAGGTGATGGCCGCCGCCATCGACTCGCAGGTCACCTTCTCACCCAGGGCGTAAAGCATCAGGTCCGCCGCGGGGGCGACCCCCGAGCAGGCGCACTTCCCGGAGGGCCGCGCCGCGACCATGCCGGCGCAACGGGTGCCGTGAAACTGCTCGGCGCCGGATGGAGACAGGCCACCGATCCCGGGGACGAAGGCCACCGGCCCGGAGGAGGTCGGGAAGAAACCGCCCGATGTCGCCGGCAGCACCGCGTCCTTCAGATTCGGGTGGGTCATCTCGAGCTCGCCGTTGACCTTCTCGGTCACGAACGCCTCGTCGATGACCGCGATGCGTACGCCCCGCCCCCGGGGCGCCGGGAAGATCTTCCAGGCCTGCTCCACGAATGCGTGGTCCGTCGGATCCACCGTCACTTCGGTGAGCGTACCCGGGTTCCGGCCATGGTGCTGCCACTGTTTCTGGTAGCAGTCCTCGCGCCGCGCCCCGGGCCACACGAGAACGGGGCTCACCGCCAGGACCCCTGCCGGCCGGCCCTTCGCCAGTCGTGCCGCGAAGGCCACCGGGTCATGTTCTTTGGCCGGGATCGTCGCCGCCCACGCATGGGGGCCGAAGCGGTAGCGCCTCCCGGGCACCAGACTCAGGCTTTCCAGCACCCGCCTGGCCTCGGAGACCGAGGTCGTGGCCAGGTGCAACGTGAGGCCACGGGTGCCCAGGACCAGGCAACCAGTCTTCCCGCCAACCCGGTAGACGGGGAAGGCCGCTTCGAGTCCCGCCGGCCATGGCGCCCCGGGCGACAGGGCGCACTTCCAGACGGTGAAGCCGCCGGAGGTCAGATGACGAACGGCCTCGTCGTGGAGGTCGAGCCCCGACGGATCCGGCACCGCCTCGATCCCCGAAGGACGAGTTGCACCCTTCGGGAGGACCCAGAGACTCTCGACGCGCTCGAGATCGGCGAGGGATCGCACCGACGGGCAGTGTCCGGCCATGCCGCACGCTCCTTCCCTGGGCCGGTCGCGGGGCCGGGCCGGCGGTACCTCCGCCGGCCCGGCGGGTATCCGGCCGCGGCGGTTCAGTTCAGGTCCACGGTCTTCTCGCTCTGGACGTACTCCGGGTCAGCCTCCTCGACCTTGCAGTAAAGGACGGACAGGACCTGGTACCGGCCGGTAATCGGATCCTTGTAGGCGTAGAGGTCCTGGGCCGCGATGAACTGCCCCGCCAGGCTGGGGGCTTGCGTGAAGGTCGTCGCGATCTGGGTTGGCCCCCGATACACCGTGGTGGTGACCGATACCACGTTCTCCATGAAGGGGGGATCGACGCTCTGGAGCTGCCGCTGCCCGCCCGGCGGCACGGGCGGCGGGGGCGTTGATCCCGGGGGGACCGGTCTCTCGACACCATCCTCGTTCTTCACGGTCGTCCGGGCCCCCACCGGGATGTCCGCGAAGTTGACCAGCTTGAACCTCGTGAACGGCGGCGCCCCCTGGGGCCCGCCCACGGACGGCGCCGGGAGCGCGGCGGCGGACAGTGTGATCAGCAGCGCGATGGCGATGCCGAGAATCATCTGCTTCATCTCGGGGGAGAGGCCGAGGCGGTCCCCCAAGAGGCCGAGGAGCAGCATCACGATGGCGATGATGAGCTGAAACGGGTTGATCGGCGGCCAGAAGGAGAACAGGCACTTGCGCGGCACGGGAATCCTCTTCATCTCTACACTCCTTTTCGCGGTGTGTTTCCTTCGACCCGGAAGGGGCCTCAGTCGGGAACGCCCCACACCACCCAGGCGGCCCGACCGGCCAGACCGGCTTCGCTTCCCTCCACACTCCGCCGGGCCCGTGCGAAAGCCAGCGCCACCGTGGCGCCGGGTCTTCCGTACTCCCGGTAGAACGAGCGCATGAACTCGCCGGACGCCGCGTCATCCATCGGCCAGAGGCCCGCGAGCACTCGCGGAGCCCCGGCCAGGAGGAACGCGCGGGTCAGACCGAGCAGACCCTCCCCGCCGGCCGCCCGGTCTCCGGCGGTCTCGCAGGCGGAGAGGACGACGAGATCCGCCGGGATCTCGGAACGGTAGATCTCCAGTGCCGTCAGGAATCCGTCGCCCCCCTCGCCCGGCGCCAGGGCCAGGCAGGAGCGCGAGGGGTTCCGAACGTCGACCAAGCCGTGGCAGGCGAAATGCAGCGCGGAGACGCGCCCCGCGGCCGCCAGGGCCCCGGCCAGCGCCGCCTCCGTCGCGCCGGCCCCCGCGAGCAGCACATCCCCCGTGCGGCTCGCCACGAGCGCGGCCTCCTCGCGCGCGGCGGGAAGCGCCCCGAGGGTCGTCAGCCGGCCTCCGACATAGACCCGCCACGCACCCTCCGCCGGCCGCGGGTCTCCCACCGCGATCCGCGGTCCATCGGGGCCCTTCGCGCGCCCGTCGAGGGCCAGGAGGGCACCGGCGGATGGCACGAGCCAGGTCTCGACATCGCCCTCCATGGACCTCGCCACGAGCTCGGGCCAGGGCAGACGGAGCAGCGGCCCGTCCGGACTCACGAAGAGCCGCCGGAGACCCGCGGGCAGGGCGAGGGGTTCGAGCACGAGCTTCGCGAGTTCGCCGAGCAGCGCGGACACCTCCTCTTCCGCCCGTCGCGCGACGGCCTCCTTCAACCGGACGGCGACCGCGTCGAGGTCCCGCGCCGCCGACAGGCGCGCGATCCGCGCGCCCTCCGGACCGAGGATGAGGGCGACCGGTCCTTCCTCGAGCACCGCGAACTCCACCAGGGCCGCCTCCGGCCCGAGTCTCCCGCGGACGGCGGCAATCTCCGGCACGGGAGGCGACGCCCCCGCGGCGATCCGGGAGGACCGCTCGATCCGGTGCAGCAGGGCATCCTCCTCGGCCCGGGCGGCGTCCAGGCGCCGGTTGGCCTCGAGCACCTGCGGCGCCCCGATCTCCATCGCCTCCCGCTGGCGGCGGAAACACGCCGCGCTGCGCAGGGACGCCTGCCGGAGGTTCTCGGCCTCCACCGGCGACGCCACCGCTTCGAGGAGGCGCTTCCTCCCGCCGAGGGCGGACAGGAAGGCCTGGGCCCGCGACCGCTCCATGGCGACGAAGACCGCCGCTGGATCCCCGGAGGCCAGCGCCGCGCGGACGGCGAGGGCGAAGAGACGGCGGCGGTCCTCGTGGTCGCGCCCCGTGATCACCTCGCCGTCGGCGAGCCTCCCCGTCAGGCGGTCGAGAAGGGCGAGGCCCTCGGCGGCCGCCCCGCCCGCCTCGGCCACCCGGCCGAGGGCGAGGAGGAGCGCGCCGCGCTCCGTGGCGAGGAGCATCCGGAGGCGCGGCTCGCCGGCATCGAGGAGTTCCCGCGCGGCGCTCTCGACCTCGCCCAGTGCCGACTCCAGGGCGAGTCGGGAAGCCGCCCCCCCTCTTCGGCCCACCGTCCGGCCGAGGCCCATCCGCGCATAGGCGCGCAGCACGCGATCGGTCCCGGCGGCCTCCAGGGCCTCCCGGCTCATCGCCTCGGCCGGCTCGAACTCGCCCTCCTTCTCCAGGACCTCCGCGAGGTTCAGCAGCGCCACCGCCCGCTCCCGGCGAAGGAGGGGGCCGGCCAGTCCGTCGAGGGCACCGCGCAGCACTTTCGCCGCTTCCCGGCCCCGCCCCGTCTCCTGCAGGGCGTGACCTTCATTGATCCTGAGGCGCAGCCGCTCCAGGCGCACTTCCTCGCCATCCTCCGGCAGGAGCTCCAGCGCCTCGCGCGTGAGCCGCAGGGCCTCGTCGTAGCCCCCGTAGATGGCGTGCGTGGCGCCCAGTCCGCCCAGGGCCCCGGCCAGTTCGGCTTCCGGCCCGGTGGACCGCAGGATCGCCACCGCCTCCTCCCCGTGCCGGATGGCCCCCGACAGGTCGCCCAGCTGCGCCTTCACGGCCCCCGAAGCCGCGAGCACGGCGGCCCGGTACGGCGGAACGGCCCGCCGCAGCTCCTCGTCCTGCACCCGCGAAACAGCGTCCAGCAGGGCCATCGCCCGTTCCAGGTGCGGCAGGGCCGCCTCCGGCAGGGCCAGATTGCCGTAGACCGACCCCAGGTTCAGTTCGCCGACCGCGGCGACCATCGACCACTGCATCATGCGGGCACGTTCGAGAAGGGCCTCCGAGAGTTCCTTCGACGCGAGCGGGTCCGGATCCTCGAGCACCTTGTCGGTCCGGACCGCCAGCTCGTCGTACTCCGCGTCCAGGTCGCGCCCCAGGCGCAGGGCGGCCTGCCCGGCCCG
>JALOQY010000303.1 GCA_025459285.1 Planctomycetota bacterium
TCGATCCAGCCCTTGTACTGCTCGACGACGGACTCCCCCTTGATGTCGCCGATCTTGATGAACATGTTTCTTTCGGCCATGTTACTGCTCCTTTCGGTTGACTCGACGGGTAGGCGTACCGATCGCTGGCGCGCCGGCCAAATCCGGTCGCGTTTCCTTGCCTCCTGTCGGTGTCGTGAGAGTTCTCAGGATCCTGCTCCTACCCGGCCTTCGCCGACGGCAGCTTCGAGACGAGCCGCAGCGAGACCGTGAGCCCCTCCAGCTGGTAGTGGGGCTTCAGGAAGAATTTGGATGTGTAGTAGCCCGGGTTGCCCTCCACTTCCTCGACGACGACTTCCGCGGCGGCCAGGGGCTTCTCGGCCTTCGTGGATTCGCTCGAGTGGGCCGGGTCCGCGTCCACGTACTGCGTGATCCAGCGGTTGAGCCACATCTGCATGTCGTCCTTCTGCTTGAAGGACCCGATTTTGTCCCGGACGATGCACTTCAGGTAGTGGGCGAAGCGGCAGCACGCGAAGAGGTACGGCAGGCGTGCCCCGAGGTTCGCGTTCGCCGTGGCGTCCGGGTCCTCGTATTCGGCCGGCTTGTGCAGCGACTGTGCGCCGATGAAGGCCGCGAAGTCGGAGTTCTTCTTGTGGATGAGCGGCATGAGACCGTTCTTCGCGAGTTCGGCCTCGCGCCGGTCGCTGATGGCGATCTCCGTGGGGCACTTCATGTCCACGCCGCCGTCGTCGGTGGGGAAGGTGTGGCACGGAAGGCCCTCCACCGCTCCGCCCGACTCGATCCCCCGGATCCGGGAGCACCAGCCGTACATCTTGAAGGACCGCGTGATGTTCGTCGCCATGGCGTAGGCGGAGTTCGCCCACGCGTACTTCTGGTGCTGCGAGCCCTCCACGTCCTCCTCGAAATCGAACTCCTCGATGGGGTTCGTCTTCGACCCGTACGGCAGGCGGGCGAGGAACCGCGGCATGGCGAGCCCGATGTACCGGGAGTCGTCGGATTCGCGGAGCGATCTCCACGCCGCGTACTCCGGAGTCTGGAAGATCTTCGTGAGGTCCCGCGGGTTGCTCAGTTCCTGCCAGGAGTCCATCTGGAAGAGGGTGGGGTCGCAGGCCGTGATGAACGGAGCATGCGCGGCGGCCGCGATCTTGCCCATCTCTCCGAGGAGTTCCACGTCCGGCGGGCTGTGATCGAAGTAGTAGTCACCGACCAGGCAGCCGTATGGCTCGCCGCCGAACTGGCCGTACTCCTCCTCATAGATCTTCTTGAAGAACGGGCTCTGGTCCCAGGAGGTGCCCTTGAAACGCTTCAGGGTCTTCGCCAGTTCCTTCTTCGAGACATTGACGACCTTGATCTTCAGTTGCTCGTCCGTCTCGGTGTTGTTCACGAGGTAGTGGAGGCCGCGCCAGGCGCCTTCGAGTTGCTGGAAGTCCTCGTTGTGGATGACCAGGTTGACCTGCTCGGTGAGCTTCCGGTCGATCTCCGCGATGTAGGCCTGGATGGTCTTCATCGCGTCGTCGGAGACCAGGGCGCTGTCCTTCAGGGCCTGCTCGGCGAGCGTCGTGACCGCGCTGGCCACGGCTTCCCGGGCGCGGTCCGACTTGGGCTTGAATTCCTTCTGGAGGAGGGAACTGAACTCGTTCGCCTCGAGCGGCGCCCCTTCCGCCTGCTGTTCACGCTTCTGTTCGGCCATGGTTCTAAGCCTCCCCCTCCTTCTTCTCGGTGCTCTCCCCGGCCTTCGGCGCGGAGGCCAGGGCCTGCAGGAGGGCGGGGTCCTTCAGGGCCTTGGCGATCAGTTCCTCGGCTCCGGACTTGCCGTCCATGTAGGTGAGCAGGTTGCTCAACTGGGTTCGCGCTTCGAGCAGCTTGTTCAGCGCTCCGACTTTCTTCGCCACCGCGGCCGGCGAGAAGTCCTCCATGCTCTCGAAGGTGATGTCCACCGGCAGGTTGCCTTCGCCGGTCAGCTTGTTCGGGACCTGGAAGGCCACGCGAGGCTTCATGGCCTTCATGCGGTCGCTGAAGTTGTCCACGTCGATCGTCATCGCCTTGCGGTCGGTCACCGGAGGCAGCGCTTCCGCGGGCTTGCCCGACAGGTCCGCGAGGACGCCCATGACGAACGGCAACTGGATCTTCTTCTCCGCCCCGTAGAGCTCGACGTCGTACTCGATCTGCACGCGTGGTGCCCGGTTCCGGGCGATGAACTTCTGACTGCTCTCCTTCGCCAACTCACACCTCCTCTCGTCACAGGCCCGTACGCGAAGAATACCGGCCTGTCGTGCCCCCGGTGGGAGCGGGACTCATGAATTCCTTCTCAGTATCCGGTACCCGTAGACGAATCCACCCCGCCGACCTTCTCCGCCTGCGGCAGGCCGTCGGGGGCCATGTCCTTCAGGATCTCGAGGAATGTCCTCGAGACAAGTCGCTTGGCTCGCATCAGGAGCAGGGGAACGGGGCTCGAAGGCTCGTTCCGCGCGAACCACTCGCCGATCTGGTCCAGCATGCGGATCGCGTCCTCGCGGCCCGAGATCGTGCCGGGTGCCGAGACCTGGGCCACGGCGGCGCCTCCGGCGCCCGCGGCGGCCACCGCCGGGCCGGACCCGCCCGCCACCACCACGCCCCGCCGGGCGAGCCGCTCGGCGAGGAGTTTGCGGATGTGCGACATGACGGACGTGAAGTCGTCGAGGCTCACGGCGCCCATGGCGCCCAGCTTCTCCGTCAGGAACGCTTCGATGGCGGTGACGTGCTCGACGCACGCGCCCGCCGCCGCCTCGTTCCTCTTGAGTTCGTCCACCTCGCAGTCCGCGAAGGCCCCGTCAAGGGTCGTGGCGGACGGCGCGGTCACGCCCTCCGGCACCGGCATCTCGCCGGTGACCCACTGGATGTCCCGGAGGCAGAACCGGCCCAGGGCTCGCGACGAAACCACGGGGACGAGTCGGAGATCCTTCAGCGTCGTGGCCGGGTCGCAGAGTGCGTTCAGACAATTGAGGCGCATCGTGGGGTCGTTGTCATCCTCGGGGTCGAGCTGGGGATGGAACGTCTCCCAGAACTGTTCGTGGAGACCCCGGACGAGGGCGAGCGCCTGGGCCATGCCCGGCAGGCCGTCCATGTGCGCGAGCGCCCGGAGGAGATACATGGCCGCCCGGAGGTCCCGGCTCTCCCCGAGCACCACGAGAGCCTTTTCACGGAGCGTCTTCCAGTCCGGGTCTTCCGCCGGGATCCGGGTGTCGCCGATCTGCTGCTCGGGCTTCCCCTGGGCCGCCTGCTCGAGTTCGCGGAAGGCCGGCGTGTACTCCATGTTCTCGCCGGCCGGCGAGTCGGGAGTCACGGGACCGAGGAGTCGATCGACATCGATAGCGGCCATCTCTCCTCATGGGGGCTTGCCCCCGGTGCATCGTTACCTTCGCTGTCCGAACGGTCGGAGGGCCCAGTCCGAAAGGCCGAAGGCCGGCCCGGAGCTACCCAACCTCCTACCGCAGCACCCATTTCAGCAATCGCGGGGACCGGCGTCAAGACTCTGGCTCCACGAGAGTGCCGGAATGATCCCCGCTCCATCAACTGGTCACATCCACTGCATCGAGGGGATGCAGTCTTCGATATCGGGATTCCCTCCCCTCCACCACTTGCGGTGGCGCGGCAATCCGGTAGTCTTTCCCTGGCAAGCGATGGAGGGCATGCAATGAAGGGCGGAATGGATTTCGAGGTCCGGTTCGGGAAGAAGAGCGGGTCGGATCGCGGAGAGGGGGAGCCGATGCGGATCCTCCTGTTGTCGGACTTCTCCGGCCGGCGCAACCGCGGTGTCCACGAACCGCTCACCGGGCGGAAGCCCATCCGGGTGGACGTCGACGTCTTCGACGAGGTGCTCGCGAAGCATCGGCCCGGGCTGGACCTCGGGCTCGGGGAGATCGTGGGCTTCTCCTCGCTGGACGATTTCCACCCGGACTCGCTCCACGCGCGGCTCGCGATCTTCAGGGGGCTTCGCGATCTGCGGGCGCGGCTTCTGAACCCCGCGACCTTCGCGGCGGCCGCTACGGAACTCCTCGGCGCGGCACCGTCGAATGCCGGCGACCCGGACGCGGAGCCGCCCCCGGAGGACGCCGGCGCGGGCTTCGAGAAGCTCCTCGGCCGTCCGGCGCAGCCCGGGAAGCCCCGGTCCTCGGCGATCGACGACCTCATCCGGCGGTCCGTGGCGCCGCACGTGGTGCCCCGGCCCGACCCGCGCCTCGACGAGTGCGTGAAGACCGTGGATGCGGCCACTTCCGACCGGATGCGCGCGGTCCTCCACCACGAGGCGTTCCACAAGCTCGAGGCAACGTGGCGCGGCACCTGGTGGATTCTGATGAACCTCGCGGTGGACGAGGAGCTCGAGCTGTGGCTCTTCGACGCCACCGCGGAAGAACTCGCCATCGACCTCGCCGCGGCCGGGGGCGACCTGGAGCGGTCCGGGCTCTACCGTGCGCTGCTCGCGGAGGGAGAGGGCGGTCGGTCCTGGTCGTTGCTCGCGGGCGCCTTCGCGTTCGGGGCGAGCCGCGAGGACATCGCCCTCCTCGCCTCGATCGGGGCCCTCGCCTCGGTCGCCGGAGGGCCCTTCCTCGGAGGGGCAAAGCCCGAACTCGCGGGGTGTCCGTCCTTCCTCGAACATCCGGATCCCGCGGACTGGACGCTCCCGCTCCCCGAGACCTTCGCAAAGCTCAGGGCGAGTCCGCTCGCCCGCTGGATCGGCCTCGTGGCGCCGCGCATCCTGCTGCGCGTGCCCTACGGCCCCGGACTCGACGAGATCGAGAGCTTCCCCTTCGCGGAGTTCCCGGAGAGGCCGGAGGCCGCCCGGTGCCTGTGGGGACCGCCCGCCTTCGGAGCCGCGATGCTCATCGGGCAGGCATACCGGGAGAACCCCGCGGGATACGAGCCCGGGGATGTCCAGGACCTGCCGGAGCTGCCCGCCGTGAGCTTCGCGGGGGACGACGGTCCGAAGCTGCTGCCGGGCGCCGAGGCGTTCCTCTCCGAGAAGGCGTCGCAGCTCATGCTGGACCGGGGCCTGATCCCGATCGTCTCGTGGCGCAACCGGAACTACGCAAGGGTGGTGCGCTTCCAGTCGCTGGCGTTGCCCCCCGCGCCGCTGGCCGGCCCCTGGGCCTGACAGGTCGGAGGAAACCGCCTCGCGCCTTCCTTCCGGCACTTCAGCGGGATCCTCGTCGCCCTCACCCGGTTCCGAGGGTGCTTCATGCTGGCGAAGCCCGGCTTCGGCATGGCGGGTGGTCGCTGATCCGGAGAGACCCGAGCGCGGTGAGATCCCCACATCGGGCCGATGGGACCAGCCGATGTGACCTGCAGACCCGATGGCCGGCCCGAGCGGAGGAGTCAAACGTGCCCCGAAAGGTCCGAGACCTGATCTGAGATCTCGTCGCGGCGGGGTTCGAGGAGATCCCCGGCGGCAAGGACTCGCATCGGAGATACGTTCATGCCGGGTATCCAGGTGCCGTGACCCTCAGCGGGAAGTCCGGCGACGACGCCAGGGCCTACCAGGAGAAGCAGGTCTGGAAGGCCATCGAGGAGGTGCGGGAATGAAGCTGATCAACCGCTACCACAAGTGGGTGGAGTGGAGCGAGGAGGACCGGGTCTACATCGGCAAGTGCCCCGACCTCATCACGGGAATCCACGGTACGGACGAGCAGGAGGTGTACCGCGAACTGCTCGAGGTCCTGGAGGAGGTGATCGCCCATTTCGAATCGGAGGGCCGTTCCCTCCCGCCCCCCGCCGTGCGGCCGATGCATGAGGTCGGATGACCGACCGACCCGGCGGCCCCGGCGCGCCGGTCGGGTCCGGGCGGACGGTCGCGAGGCGCATTCCCGCGTTGTCTTCGGAACCTCCACAGCGCGGGCACGCCCGCAACCCATTGTGACGGGCGCGCCCGCGCTGTCGATCAAGCGGGGGAGGCAGATCCTCCCCCGCGTCGGGAGCCTGCGGCCCCGTACCGATCGGGGACTTCGGGGAGGATCTGGTGGCTGCGCGGCCGGCGTGACGTTCTGTACATTGACGGGGACTCGGAGGTCCACGAGTGCGCCACTTCCTGACGGTCCCGGCTCTGGTCACGCTCTGCCTCTCGCTCCCGGTTCCCCGGCTGGTGGGCCAGGATCTTCCGGGAGAGCATCTTCCCGCGCCCGATGTTCGCGTGTTCCTGGCGGCCCTCTCCGATCCGGACCGCGGGGTCCGGTTCGCGGCGGCGCAGGCGCTGGGGAAGTGCGTCGATCCGGACACCCTTCCCGCCCTCGCCCGCGCGATGTCGGATCCCGAGTGGTGCGTTCGGGCGCAGGCGGCCCGCTCGATCCGCGGGTCCGGTCCCGGGTCGGTTTCCCTTCTTGCCGACGCCCTCGGGTCCTCGGATCCCGCGACCCGTCTCGTCGCGGCGAACGGTCTGGCTCGGATGGGCGGAGCCGGCCGTCCCGCGCTTTCGCGGGCGCTCGAGGACGGGAACGAACGGGTCCGCTACATCGCGGCGCGGACCCTCGCCGACGCATCGACCGTGCCCACGCTCCGGGGGCTCCTGACGGCCACGGACCCCGTGATCGGCATCGAGGCGGCCGGGATCCTGATCGATCTCGGCGAGGGCGGGGCTGCCGTTCCCACGCTTCTGGCCGGCCTCCGGGAGTACCGGGGCGTGTCGAGGGTCCGGGTGGCGGAACTGCTGGGACGGGCCGGTGCCTGCGGTCCCGGGGAGGCGGAGGCGATCGTCGAGATCCTCCTCGCCACGAAGGAGGACGACTACCGGACCCGGACCGCGCTCGGGGAACTCCTGGTCGGGATCGGATCGTCGGCCGTGGAGGCGGTCAAGGCGGGCATCCGGAGAGCCGAGGACGATCCGCGGCGCACCTGGTTCGAGGGGATCCTCTCGCGCATCGAAAGTCCGCGCCCGCCCGCGCGGGACCCGGTGCCGACGGACGAGGCGGTGACGAACCAGGTCCTCCTCGATCGGCTCGTGGATCCCGGGGAGGCACCCCATGCGCGGAAGTTCGCCGCGCAGCTCCTGTCTCTCGACCCGACGGCCCGGGAGGCGCTTCTCGGACTCCTCGGGGATCCGATCGCCTCCGAGAGCGCGCTCGGCGCGCTCATCGCCATGGAAGGCGGGCTACCGGCCACCGGGGAGGAGGCGCTGGCGCTCGCCGCCTCTCCCGCCCCGGCGGCGCGCCGGCTCGGAATACGGGGACTGCGGGCGCTCGGCCGTCCCGACGCGCTCCGGGCGCGCCCCGACGACCCCGATGAGGCGGTGCGGGCCGCGGTCCGTTGGGCGCTCTCGCCCCCGCCGCCTGAACAACGTCCGGAGGTTGCCCCCCGGCCTCCGGTCTCCGCCCTCGTCGAGCGCCTCGCGGACCCGGACCTCTCCGTGAGTCTCGCCGCCGCCGACGCCCTTCCGCTCCACGGCGGTTCGGCGGCCCTGCCGCTGGCCGTGAAGATGGCGACCGGCCACTACGGGGTCCTCCACTACGCGGAGTGGATCTTCGTGCAGCTCGGGGCGCGTGGCGCGCCCGCGACGTCCGTGCTCGTCGCGCTCCTCGGTCACGAGGACGTGAACGTCCGCGAGGTCGCGGCCCGCTGTCTCGGAGAGATCGGCCCCGGCGCGCGCGCCGGGGCCCCGGTCCTGCTTGAGGCGCTTCGCGATGTCCGGATCTCCGTGCGCGGCCGTGCGGCCGTGGCGCTGGGCCGGGTAGGCGAAGCCGCCGCGCCGGCCCTCATGGACGCGACCGGGGACCCGGACGCCCGCGTGCGGGCCGGCGCGATCTTCGCCCTGGGCTGGATCCGGGGGCAGGAGAACGGGCTCCGCCAGGTCGCCACGGACATCCGCCTGCCCGTGGCCGAGCCCGGACCCGCGGCGGAGACAGGCCTCGTTCCGACTCCCGGACAGGTCGAGCGGGCCCGCGCCTTCGCCGGCGCGCGGGGTCGCGAAGAAGCCGCCGAGGTTCTCGCGGATCTGCCGGAGGAGGAGGCCGTGGCGGTCCTGCGTGCCGGGCTTCGACTCTCCGACGTCCGGGTCGCCGTCGCCTGCGCCGCCGGTCTCGCCATGGAGGACCTCGACGCCTGGGAGGCGGAGCGGTGCGTGGAACTGCTGCTTCCCGAGGTGTCCCGGCCGGACCCGCCAGTGGGCTTCGGCGAGGTGTACGAATACCTCGGCAGTGCCGAGGTGGCCGCGACTCTCAGCTACCTCGTGCTCTCCGACATCTCGGATGACGACCGCGGCTTCGTCCTCGGGAACTGCCACCGGATCGTGCGATGGGACCTCCTCCCCGAGATCTACCGGATCGAGGCTTTCGAGGATGCGTGGGCCGTGCCGGACCGCGGCGACGTCTGGATGCCTCGCGAGTGGTCGGACCGGTACCGGGACCTCGAGGCGACCTCGATCCCGGCCAGTGGCGCGCCGGGCGTGGAAGAGGGGGAGGGGCTGCCATCCCCGCTCCGGCGCGTCCTCGGACGCGGGCTTCCCTTTCCCCACTTCGTTCGCGCGTGGCTGAACGACTCCGTCCCCGGCGAGGGTGACGCGCCGCTCCTTCTCGATCTCGGCCGGCAGGCTCGCGACGAGGACGCCGCCCGGGAGGATCTGACGGCCCTGCTCCGCGCCC